>JBBDMI010000008.1:0-90847 GCA_040878395.1 Candidatus Dependentiae bacterium
CCTGTTTAAAATAATTATTTAAAGCATTACAAAAGATGTGGGTAATGCATAGGCAGCTTGCTGCGGGGAGCGCTTTATTGGTTTAAAAAATCGCGTAAATGAGTCTGGAACGCATGAAGTGTCGGAAGGGATATTATTCCGGATCTACCTATTGTATAAGGCTGACTTTTGAATTCTGAATCATGCAAGTATGCATCAATTTTATCTTTTGCTTGGTCGTTTATTTTATTGGGGTGTGCCTTTTTAGCAGCTTTATAAAGTTTTTCATTTACATCAACGTCTGCCGCAAACAGATTAATGGTAACCAATATGTTGAGATAGGTTAAATTTGCTATTTTCATAAAATAATCCTTTTAAATAGAGGTTTTAAGCTTCTTTGTGTATTATAGCACACAATGTGTTTAAATTATAAATTGTATTTGTCTGCTTGGGTCAATCAAGTTAAGAAACTTTGATATAAGAAAAATATCATTGCACTCATGTGATGAATGTATTATATCTAAAAATATATCAAAAGAAATGTTATTACTTTTAAAAGGAGAAGTGCATATGAAAAGGTATGTGATTGAGCTGCTGGGGACTTTTTTTGTTGTTTTGGCGGTGAGTTTCACCGAAAATCCTCTTGCTATTGGTTTGATGTATTTGGCGATGCTTTATGTAGGTGCACGTATTTCGGGTGCACATTATAATCCGGCAATTACACAATCGATGTGGTTGCGCGGTAAATTTTCAACACATCATATTGCGCCATATTTTGTTGCTCAATTATTGGGTGCGATTGCGGCAATTGCATTGGAATATCATTTGTCAGGTTCATTATTTATACCTGATGTTTCACCGGAAGATAATTTGTGGCTTATTTGTATGCTTGAAGTGCTCTTCACTTTTGTGTTGTGTTATGTTTATTTGGTAACGCGTACTGTACATGCATTCAAAAACAGTCAACTGTATGGCCTGATTTTAGGTTTTACTTTAGTCGGTTTAGCATCAATGGGTGGCCTGTTTAATCCGGCAATTGGTGCAGCTGCATTATTATTGAACAGTATCTTGGGTGGTACAGCGATTCACTTAGGTCACAATTTGCTTGTGTATGTTGTATGTCCATTGGTTGGATCAGCATTGGCAGGATTTGCATTTGATTATTTGGAAGCACCTGCATCCGGGCAATTTGCATCAATTGATTCTGCTGAATAATCCCTTTTAACTTAGTTTTTTTTAGCCTGGAGTAATCCGGGCTTTTTTATTTTATCACTTGATTTGTATTGGCACTTTGAAATAAAAAGGTGTATTCTGAATTAAATATGATATTATATATATAAAATGGAACTAAAGCTATGAAACCTATTGTTTTTTGCATTTTTAAAATATTTCTTTACCATTTTTTTATTTCAATTTTCTATTTTAACAATGTTTTTGAGTTTTAATGAAAGCCAATTCTGTTCTTTTGCGTGAAATCAATCAAGCTCGTGAAGATCTTGAAGCTTTAGAAATAATAAAAGATGCACTGAAGGAAATAAGATAAAAAATAAATTATTGTTTTATTGTACTGCGGTTCTGAGTGGTTAAAGAGGTGTCTTATGACGCGAAAGTTTTTTTTATTTTTGTGTTTTAGTTTGTATATAAATGCAGCAGATGTTTCTGTTAAATCGATTAAAGATATTGCGAGTTTAAAAGAGATGGCATTAATTACATTGGTAAAACCACTTTCAACTGATGAATTGAAGTTTTTCTTTCAGAACAATGTGACGGTCAGACATGTTGCAGATGATTTGTGGCGCGAAAGGCTTAAGGGAAGCGACAAGAGGAAAGAGGTATACGGTTTGATTCAAGATGATGCGCATCTTATGGCGATTTTCATAGCTTCAAATCATTTAGAGCCGACGGTATCTATGCTTACTCAAGTATTACGTGAAAAAAAATATAAGAGTGCAGAGTTACTATTGTCTCAAAATTTAGACCTGTTCCAGGAAGATATCTATGGTGATCGACCATGTAATTATATGAGTCCCGAGTTATTGTTATATCAAAATATAGATTTATTCCAAGAAGATGCCTTCGGTAATCGTCCGTTTTATTATCTGAGTTTTTCGCAAAAATTGTATTATCTTAATCGGTATTTGTTCTCTTTTTTTTGATTTTACTCTGTGCCAAAATAACGATCTCCAAAATCTCCCAGTCCGGGAATAATAAATTTTTTATCATTTAAATGACTGTCAGTTGATGTTGTGATAATCGTAATGTTTGCAAAACTATTTTTTATCTTGTTGATTCCTTCAGGTGCGCTGACCATACTTATATATAATAACGTATCTAGGTTAGCATTCTTTTTTTGTAACATTGTTAAAGTTTCAAATCCGGTTCCTCCGGTTGCAATCATAGGGTCAACAATAATAATTTGATCATCTTTGCTTAGCTTGGGTATGTTTTCATAATACCAATGTGCTTGTGCCGTTTTTTCATCACGTTGCAATCCAACAACACCAATAAACGCATCAGGAAAAAAGTCTAAAAATGGTTCAACCATCGTAATGCCGGAGCGCAAAATCGGCACAAGCACTATGCGTTGTGTAATTGCTAAACCGGTAGTTTTGGCCAATGTTGTTTCGATATCTACTGTTTTCATCTTAATATGATCGAGTGTTTTAAGTGCCAGCAGTTGTGTGAGTTTATATGCAGTTGTTCTGAATGTTTTTCGATTAGTATCTTTATTGCGCAAAATAGATAACAGATAGTTTTGTGCTTGGTTCATTTTGGGTCCCTTTTTTTAAAATTATTGACTCTGTTTGTTTCATCATACCTACACTATTAATAAAAAATAAATAATGGATGAGCATGATACGATTTAAAGATAGAAAACAGGCGGGTCAATTGTTGGCGGATGTATTGCAAAAATATGCGCATAATAAACATGCCATAGTTATTGGGTTGCCACGTGGTGGTGTTGTACCGGCATATGAGATTGCAAAAAGATTAAGATTACCAGTTGATGTTATTGTGCCACGAAAAATTGGTGCACCATTACAACCTGAGTTGGCAGTTGGTGCAGTGACCGAAGATGGGGCGGTATTGTTCAATGAATCGGTAATGCATAAATTTGGACTAAAACCAAATGATGTAAGTGACGTTATACAAAAAGAGCAAAACGAAGCGCAACGGCGTATTGCGTTGTTTCGTAAAAATAAACCACCACTGAATTTAGAAGATAAAATAGTTATTATAGTTGATGATGGTGTTGCAACCGGTGCTACAATGCGTGCTGCGATTGTATCTGCAAAACAGCGTGGTGCAAAAGAAATTGTTTTAGCGTTGCCGGTTGCGCCGATCGATTTTAGAAAAATGGTGCAAGATGAAGTTGATGAAATGGTGATTCTGCAAGAACCGGATTTTTTTCCAGCGGTTGGTTATTTTTATGATAATTTTGCACAAGTTGAAGATGATGAAGTTGTAAAGTTATTAAGTTAGAATCAAATTAAGAGAGCTCAAAATAAAGCTCTCTTAAATATTAATCCGTATTTTCCGATCATAGTGAGTGATTTCACTATGTGAAATCGTATCGAACTATGTTTTACGTTTAACAACTTCTTGTGTAAGTGATACTAATTCATGCGCATATTGTTTAACTGCAAATTCAGATAGTCCCATTAACTCTTCTATTTGTGATGCATTATAAGTGAAGTTTAATGTTTCGCAATAACCACCATCAGCACAGCTATCAGGGTCAAATGTTTGAGAATAATCTTCGTTTTTAATGCGTGGAAAGTATACAACTATTGGACAGGTTGCATTATGTTCATCTTTAAATATGCTCATTATTTGTTTATCTGCAGTTTCAAAATTAATAGGTGGGAACTTTAGTTTTTTTGCTTGCATATATTCTTGCACCCAACGTAATGTTTTGCATCCGGTAATTTCGCCTGATGCATCACAAACAAAAATAATATCAACTTTACGTTCTTCACGTAATAACGGTGGCAGTGGTAGATTAAAATGTATTCCTGCATCAATTAATGTTAATATTTTATCTTTATTAAGTGGGCGTGTAGCTGTTTTGTAGGTGAAGTTTGGCAATGATGATGGCGCCAAGCGTACATCATCTAGTGGCGACTCGATAAGATCATCAATAAGATGGTTGGTAACTTTTTGAATCATAGTTGGCATTTGATCAGTAAATGAAGCAATATCTTCTGAAGTGTGACGAATAACATCTTCAATATCGAGGGCAAATGCAGAACCAAAAATACCCATTAAATATCCCAGTGATTGTTCTGCAGCATAGTTTACGGAGCGTCCATATTTAAATTTGCGTCCATATGCCCATGTTGGAACATATGCTTTTAAATAACTGCTACCGATTTCAAAAGGAGTGAATTCAAGCCATTCATAAGGCTCAATATTTGGTGTGACTGCAGTATAAATTGGTAGTGGAATGCTACCGTCTGAAACGTGTGCATGTGATTCACTCATAGTGACATTTAATCGATTATTACCAGAATCAGTAAGCAATGTGTTTGCTAATGTTGGGCCCATAATATCAATGGTGGATATAAATTGGCCGTGAGCAGCTTTTGAAATTAAATGTTGTCCAAGTGAATGCAGTAGTTTTGGATGTTTTACCGCTTCAAGCCCGCAACTAAGTTTTGATGGTAATGATGTAATATACTTATCAAGTGATTGTTTCGATGCAATCCAAGGAGCCATTGCCCATGTGGATCCTGAAAGTCCTGACATATAGGTAACACAATCGAGTAACCCAATATCTTGTAATCCTTTGAGGAATCCGAAAGCTAATAACATTGCGCGATAACCTCCACCGCTACAACATACTGCAATACGCGGAATCTGATTGTGTGCAATATTTGTGTTCAATAATTTTGAGATGCTATTTTTTACACGAATGAGTCGCTGTTTGGTGAACTGTTTTTCTGCTTTGCATAGTTCATCATTATCTGTAAAGCGAACTATTGCATCTTCGTTTTGATATTGATGTTCCAGGATCCATTCGCTTAATATGGTGTTGGGAATACTAGTAATTGTATGCTTTATGCTGCTTATTTTTGGTTTAATTGTATTGTATAAATCTTTGAGCATTCCTCTTTGATAGTGTCTATATAGATTTTCATTATGAGCAAATGCATGAGCTGTTATGCTTATGCATGACAATAGGAATAAGGTTTTTTTCATTTTGTTCCTTTTTAGGAATTCGGTAAAATATTCTATAAAGAGATGTTTTTCTTTTTATCATCCCCGGCTTGATCGGGGATCCAGGCAAGAATGTTTTTTGATGAAAGTTGTGTGTTCGAGTTGTAAATCAAAATATGCCGATTTGACTGTATTCATTTGTTTATGCATGTTTTTTTGGTCTGGATCCCCGCCTGCGCGGGGATGACAAAGTTGATAAAGCTGTATGATATATCATGAAAAGGTTGAAACATATTATAGAAGATATCATGCATCTTTCATTTTGTTTTTTAACGTATCAATATTAACAATAGTTGTTGGGTTAACATTATGAGCCAATGCGCACCAATAACTTATCCAGTCACCTAAATGTACGAGGTAAAACAAACGCTCGCACCAGCTATTGCCAATCCCTTCAAGTTCAAGTTGCATATATGGCATATTGCCAATGACATCTTTAGTTATTTTTTGACGTGCACGATTGCGTGGGTGCATGTTTTTATCATTCAACCAAATAATTACTGAGCGTTTAAGAAGATCTGGATTTTCTTGCCAAGCGACAATTTCATTGTGATCAAGTTCAGGTAGCACATGTGTGCTTGCAAGCATCTTACTGTTTTCAGCAAATTGGGCTTTCCAGCGCTGTGCAATGCAACCGGTACTGTTTGCTTCACCATAAATGATAGGGGTACATTTTTTAAACAGTTGTGCATAAGCATATGTAGGATTACTTTGGTCTTGCACACTAAAAAATTCTCGGGACATTTTGAGTAGTTTTACTGTTTCTTGCAGATCTTTTTCAATGTCAGTTTCTATGATGCCGATTTTTTTCAGTATATATAATAATGGTACGGTTAAATATCCCAGTCCTGCTCGGGGTTGCATGCCGTTTGGAATTTGAACGAAATCTAGTCTATTTTTTCTTAATTTTTCTTGTAAGGTACCTCCGGTAGTGATGCCAATAATTGATGCGTTTTTTTCTTGTGCGGCATCAAAACAACTGAGAGTTTCTTCCGTATTACCTGAATAACTTAAGCAAATAACTAATGTGTTTTCATTGACCCAATTGGGTAGATCATAATCATTGTGCACCGTGATTGCTATAGGGCTTTGTTTTTGTACTAATGTTTTTGCCATGTGGCCGGCCATACCGGAACCACCCATGCCTGCAAAGATAATATGATCAATATGTTCATATGTATGTCTAAGTTTTATTCTTTTGCTTATGCGGATTGCTTTTTCCATCTGTTCGGAGAAGGTATAAATTGCATTGAACATATTTTGGTCGTCAATGTTTGGTGTGGGACTTTTTACTCGAGGTTTTACCGCTTGTAGATTCATGATAAACAACCCTGTCAATAAGATATATCTTTTCATTGTATTTCTCCTTATTTGTTAGATACTTTTATTTTAAATTTTCCTTCCAGTTCAGTTACCATATCTTTAAATCCGCAAAATAATTCCGTCGAACTTTAATTAAAGAAAGAGTGATTTTCATTTTCGAGTTCCTTTTTTTTGTAACGTATGTTCTTTGCATACAGTTTGTAGTCATACTATGGATTTGATTTTGCTGCAATGAAAAAGATGTGTGTTTTGATTGTAAAAATATTGTTTTTATTCATAATAAAATAGCTTGTTTTAGATTTATTATTTATAGGATTTACCATGAAAAAAATATTATTTTTGTTTATTATGTTGTTATTCACAGGAAATGTGATTTTTAGCATGTCTGAGGAACTAGTTCAAGTCTTAGAGATGAGTTTAGGTTTACATGATAAAAATAAAAATGAAAATATGATTTTACAAGGTCATCTTGCTCTTGAGATACTAGAAAAAGAAACATTAGCCAGTAGTTTGCGAAGGAGAGGTTTCGTGGAGGTAGCTTTAGGGTGTTCTTTAGCTGCTGGAGCAGTATTATGCAATCAGAATGGGTATCATTTCGAAGCTGCGGGGCTAAGTCTTGTAGGATCAACTCTTTTCTTAATAAGTTTATATGATAATGCACAAAGTATGAGATATAGTTTCAGAGTTTCTAAATGTCTTAATGAGTTGGAAGCTTCTATAATGGATGAGATAGTGCCGTCAAAATAAGAAAATAGTTTTTTTGACTTTTATATTTCATGTAACGTGCGATTCATAGCCACATCAATAACATTGATACATTGCTGTTTTTAGCGTATTCTGATAACTAAATTATGCTTATGAAGAATAAATGATACCTAAATTGTTGTTTGTTTTTCATAATTGTTAAAAAGAAGAAAAAATAAAAAACAGATAGGTGTACAATGAAAATTTCTATCGCGTGGGTTTTTGATCATTTAAATGCTGATTATAAAACGGTTGATATTGATCAATTAGTAAAACTGTTTAATCAAAAAGTTGCGGAAATTGAAGGTTATTACACCGTTGAGATTCCTTTAGATAAACTCTTTATTGCACGTGTTGCAGATGTTGCTGCCGAACATGTGCAGTTGCATATCACCCAAACAAATGAAACTATCCAATTGCCAAAGCGTGAACATTTAAAAGTCGGTCAACATTACCTCATAAAAAAAGATGACAAAAAAACATGTTGGGCGATGGCGCATGATTTTGGTGGACAGAAAGATCAAATCTTACCTGAAATTTTTTGCAATGAGCAACAAGCAAGAGGTGATTGGCAGCAATCGATTGAAGCAAAAGATTATATCATTGAAGTTGATAATAAATCGATCACCCATCGTCCTGACATGTGGGGATATCGTGGCATTGCACGCGAATTTGCACTGTTGCTTGATCTGAAACTGAAGCCACTTGACCGGATGATAACTCCTTTGGATATAACTGAATATACACATGAATCGATTGCATCTGATAGTATGCCATTTTCGGTACGCATTGTGCATCCGAAATATATTAAACGTTTTGCTATCAGCTATTTTACCAACATTGAAAATCGTCCTTCATTGCCTTGGATGATCAGCCGTTTGTGTAAAGTGGAAAACAGACCAATTAATACATTAGTTGATATGACCAACTATGTCATGCTCGATATGGGCCAGCCAACTCACGCATTTGATGCACAAAAAATAACAACTCAACATTTTGAACCTCGTTTGGCACATGAAAAAGAAACATTAACGTTGTTGGATGATGACACTATCCAATTGACCAAAGAGGATATCGTCATCACTGATGGTCAGCAACCGATTGCATTGGCCGGTGTCATGGGTGGTAAAGATAGTGAAATCACCATGCGAACTACATCGATGGTTTTGGAGTCAGCAAACTTTGATGCAACTACCATTCGTGAATCAGCTGCACGACACAAAAAAAGAACTGAAGCCTCTGCTCGTTTTGAAAAGACATTAGATCCAAATCAAAATATTGTTGCGATTGAACGATTTGTGAAATTGCTTCAACATGCAAATATACCGTTTGAAGTTGGTGGTGTAGTGAGCGTTGGGCCAAAAACAGAAGCGCTTACTTTGAACATTTCACATGAGTATATTGAGCAACGTTTGGGTACTGAAATTGCATCGGAAAAAGTTGTTGCGATTTTAGATGCATTGGGATGTAAAGTATCTGTTGATAATAATAAACAGATATCTTATCGGGTAACAATACCAACAAGTCGTTGTACAAAAGATATTCAGATAAAAGAGGATATCTTAGAAGAGATCGCGCGTGTTTATGGTTACACAAATATTCCGTTTGTATTGCCATACAAACAAACAAAACCTTCCGATTTAGATGCTTTGTATCGCATGCGTCGCATAAAGCGTTTACTTGCATTTGGTTATGACATGCGAGAAGTATATAATTATAGTTTTTATGATGAAGATTTTTTACGTGAACTTAACTGGAAGCCTACAGATTATATTTCGGTGCAAAGCCCGGTTTCAGAAAATTGGCAACATTTGGTGACTTCATTAATTCCGGGTTTATTGAAAAATGTGTGGCAGAATCATGCTGATCATGAACAATTAAATTTTTTTGAGTCCGGACGTGTATGGCAAAAAATTGATGCAAAAATTATTGAACGTCCGGAATTGGCCGGCATTTTTTATAATCAGAAAAAAATATTTTCATTTTATGATGTTAAAGCTGTGGTGCAACATATAGCGGAAATGATTCATATGCCGCTTACTTATAAAAAAGTTGATAAGCCGGTTGACCCTTGGTTTGCGCCATATCAAACTGCGCATTTAATGTGTGAAGATACTGTTGTCGGGACAGTTGGTGTTATTGATGTTGGATGTACTCATACGTTGTTTGCAGGACATGCAGCAGCATTTGTATTTGATCAATCATTTTTAGGAAATTTCAAACCATCACTTATTAAGTTTAAACCGTTGGCAAAATATCCGGCAGTTGAACGTGACATTAGTATGATGGTACCACTCAAAGTTACAGTTGCAGAAGTTACGCAAGCGATTAAAACATCAAATGATGCAATTGATACGGTTCAATTGGTAGATATGTTCCAAAAAGATGATTGGAAAGATAAGAAATCATTAACGTTTAGTTTTGCAATGCAACATGCCGATAAAACATTAACAACAAAAGAGGCTGATGCATTATATGAACAGGTAATACAATCGGTCAAAAATATTGGAGCGGAAATTCGATGAAACAATCTTCGATAAAACAAGTGTCGGTAAAGCAAGCTTCGTTAAAGCAATCTTCGGTGAAACAAGCTCCTGTGAAACAACTTTCAATAAAAAAAGTGTTAGCATATTTTTTATGGTTTACATCAATTTTTGTTATTGATCGTTTAGCGAAATTTTATGCATTGCGCACCTTTGTCGTTCCGCATGATATTTGTGAACTGTTGCAGTTTAAATTAGTATTCAACCGTGGTATTTCATGGGGCATGTTTCATTCAGAAAATGCATTTTTTTTCACCTTCCTAACATTATTGATTGTGAGTATCATTTGTGTATTGATTGTTTTTACCTATAAGTGTTTACAAGAACAAAAAGCGATATTTGCTCAACTGGCAGTCTTGGCCGGTGCTATTTCAAATGTTATTGATCGTATTGTATATGGTGGTGTTATTGATTTTATTCATGTGCATATTGGCAGTTGGTCTTGGCCAATTTTTAATATTGCAGATGTTGCAATTGTGTTGGGTATCGGTTGGATTTTATGGGAGCATTATAACGAATCATGAATTTAAATTTATTCTTAAGAAATTTGGCAACACAAGGTGCCGTTGGTTATGGCGAAGCGCCGGGTACTATTGCAACATTAATGACGATTCCAATTGTGTGGGTTTTAGGAAGCATGCAATTGAGTGTACAGGTATATGCCATTACATCGCTTGTGATATTTATTGTTGGTTGGTTGTTAGCGCAACATGCATTACCCTATTTTGTTGAATCTGATCCATCACAAATTGTGATTGATGAGATGGTCAGCTTTATTGCACTATTTTGTGGTTTACCGATAACTGTACAAACTATATTTATCGGCTTTGTTGTTTTTCGACTACTTGATATTTATAAGCCATTTGGTATTGCATATCTAGAAAAAATTCCCGGTGTTGCCGGAGTTATGCTCGATGATGCAGCGGCTGCATTGTTGACCTACTTATCTTTGCAGATATTACTATATTTTACTCTTGTATAATAAGATATGATGTTTAATTTTTCACTTTCAACATGTTTTTCTTATACTAAAAATTGCATAACGCAGGGACTGCAAATTATTGCACCGCCGTTTTGTTGCTATTGTAAAGTTACATTAAACAAAAGAAATGCACTGTGTGATGCATGTCTACAAGACATAAAGCCGCTAGTGTCAACAACATTAGAGATTACCAAAAAATATCAGATGCGCGTTTTTTGCGTAGGTGCTTATCAAGAACCATTAAAAGGTTTTATTTTGGCAAAAGGGCGATCAGATAATCTTGCATGTTATTACATGGCACAGTTGATTTATCATCATTCGTTATTCAAACATCTTGAAATTGATTATATCATTCCTATTCCATTGCATTGGCGTCGCTATGCAAAGCGAGGTTATAATCAATCTGCGGAAATTGCTAAATATTTGAGCAAATGGTCGGGTGCTCCAATAATGCATGTGCTCAAGCGGCACAAAGCAACGCCATTTCAATCGCAATGCAGTAAGGAGGAACGGTTTGAAAATGTGCAAGATGTGTTCAATATAACTTTAAATGATGAACAAAAAGTAGCGTTAAAGAACAAACGTTTATTGTTGGTTGACGATGTTATGACAACCGGTGCAACATTAATTTCCGCAGGTAAATTATTGCGTATATTGCAACCGGCTGAAATTAATGCTGTTGTGTTGGCGCGCACTCATGTATAAGTAACGCGAGTTTGATTTAAGCAAGTTTATTCATACCTGCGCAGGCAAGAACGACTAAAAAGAGTTGATGAATTAAGATTATTTTTTTCGCCTAGATTGTCTATTGGTTTTCTTTTGCTTGGCTGATTGAAGATCATATTTTTGAAAGACACTCTGTAAAGAGCTTGCAGGTGAAGGTTGTGTCTTTTGTTCCGGAGTTGGGGAGGCTGGTTGTGTTTCACCTTTTTTTTTTTTGGATTCATCTGTTTGTGAATTGGTTTCTTGTGAAGTAGGAGTCGATTGTAAAGGGCTCGTTAAAGCATCGGCAGCGCTTTGCCCTGTAGCTTCCGGTGTACTTTGTGATTCATTGTTAGTATTTCGTTTTATTTGTACAAGTTCAAAAATTCGGGTGATCGCTTTTGCTTCAGCAATATGCTCTAGTAATCTGCGTTGATTGGTATTAGTTGAAGCATTTTTTATATAGGCATACACATTGTGTGCCACCTCATCGCTATGGCTCTCTTCTATAGTTTTTAAAATGTGATCCTTATGTTCGAGCAATAAATCTTGTTGTTCATTGTTTAAACTAGAAACAAAAAGATATATAAATTTATCGATAGGTTTTTCTTTTTTTTCATGAGCTTTAATGAATTTTATTGGTAGCATCTCTTTTTGAGGTTGTTTTTTGCTTAATATAATGTCGCCGATGAGTGCGGCATGAAGTCCACTTATGTTTTTCCAATGGTTTTCATATATGCGACAAACATCAATTGAAGGATCTGGTTGTAATAAAGTGCAGAGGACAGTCGTTAATGCACAATGGCGTGCCCATACTTGTTCATATACATGTTGAAACTCAGGTTGTTGAAATAAAGCGGCAATTTCATTTCTTTTAGATTTTGCGCCTAGCGTTTTTCCTGTTCTTGCTGCAAGGCAGAGGCGTGCAATGTAGTTTTGATAAATGGCTTTTGATTTTTTAACTTCTTGTTCGGGTGTTAGATATTTTAAACATTCTGTATAGGTAGGAATATTTTTTCCTACCCAACGATTAACTTTTTCCCATGTACAGTCGATGACAATTTTTGGTTGTGTTTCATCTATAATTTCTTCAAGCTCTTTAGAGCTTATTTTATATTCTTCCTGTTTTTCGGGTTTTTCTTCTTTCGATTCATTTTTTTCAAGCTTTTCTTTTTTAAATTCCTTAAAACTTTTCAAGCTCCACTCAAGATAACCAAATTGAGATGAATCAAGTTTAAAAAGCATCGGCTTTTTCGTTTCATTTTGTCTGAAGTGTTCTTCTTCCAAATATGCTTGTGCAGTCAGAGCAAGCAAAGGAGAGAGTGTTGCAATGTTAATTCTGCATAGCTCTTCTGCAAAACGAGGTTTATTCTCCCAAAAATTATGCTGTATATGTTTCCAATCGTAATAAGCTCGTTTACGACATTTTTCTAGTGATTGTCGAAAATCAGAAGATGCAAGTAAGCGTTTAAAAGCTGGATCATCATGTTCTAAGCTTAATGCTAATTCTGTTTGAGTTGTAACTTGATGATATAATTGAGGTGTTCCTCGGGTTTCATCTAAACAGTACAATTCTCCTCGTTGTCCGACAGAGTTCTTCAAACCATTCCACAGACGCCCTGCATAATAGCCAACTGAGCTCAATGCTCCCGGTGAATCTTCGGTGGCTGCACAATGAATCAAGTTATGAGAACAACAAGCTATAAGCGTTACGCTCAATATAATTTTTTTCAAAATAATTTCCTTGCGTTGTTATTTATTTATAACTGAAGCTGATCATAGTGTATGCAACGTTTTAATTGAAATCAACAGCTTTGGTTTTTTGTATGAATCAAAGATTGTAAAATCGGGATTCTTTGGTAGTCTTAACAGGTATAAATTAAAATGAAATTGATCAAAGTATAAAGTTCTTACAAAAATAAAGGGAATACTTTATGGATATAACTTTTAAGAAGCATTTTTGCCTGAGTTTGCTTTTGGCACCATTGGTTTTTTTATCCGGATGTTTGCCGGGTGATGACAAAACTACAGCAGCCGGTTCAAATTCAACAGCAGCAAAGTCACTCGATGATGGTTCAGAAGTGTTATTGACGATTGATGGTCGTCCAGTGATTACACTTAACAGTTTAAATGCGGAATTTGATCGTTTGTTAGAAGAGAGTCCACAATTGGCACAGGTACTGCCATTTATGCCGGATGCAAAAAGTAACTTCTTGCAAGGAATGGTTAATCAAGAGGTTGTAGATTATTATATTTCAAACAAAGGTCTTGATCGTACACCGGAATATGTCCAAGAGTTTGAAAAAACAATGGATCAAGTCAAAAAAATGCTCAACACAAAATATTTTGGTGAAAAGCATCCGGTTAAAGTTTCTGAAGCTGAAGTACGTGCATTCTATGAAGAAAACAAAAACAAACTTCCTGATTTAATGATTTCACAAGGTGGTGTAAAAGCTGAAGGTGTATCATTTAACAAAGAAGATGATGCAAAAGCATTTCTAGCAAAAGCAAAAGAGGGTAAAGCTGATTTTGAAAAAGTTGCGAAAGATGCCGGATTTGCTGATAACTATCGTGATTTCAAAATGGTAAATAATCAAAGCTTGGCAATTGATCCTGCATTGCGCTCTAAATTGGTGAGCTTAAATCGTTTCCCAACAAATGAGTTGGTAAAAGTTGGTGACATGTGGTGGGTGGTTAAAGCGCATAGCAAAGAAGAGCCTAAGTATCGTCCACTTGATGATCAACTCAAACCAAGCCTAGAAGAATATCTTAAGAAACAAAAACAGATGGAACTGTTTGAAAAAGTAATTGACGGTTACAAAAAAGAGTTTAACGTAATTGTTAATGATGAACCGTTGAAACCAAAAGCAGGTGAAAAAGCTGACAATCCATTAGCGCAAATGATGGCTGCTCAAGAAGAGACAGTTGCTGCTAATGAAACACCGGAAAGATCTGCAGTAAAAGAGTTGGCAGATGTTCAACCTGCAACACAAACGGTATAAATATAATTAAAAGATAAGTTATTTATGGATCCTTCTATAGGCTCACGACTGCGCTAAAGCTTCGACGCGCGCGCAGGATGAGTTTTTTGAAGGATCCTTTTTTTTTGAGTGCGATAATTTTAAAAAATGCGGTATACTCCTCTGCAAAGAAGAGTAAGAGACGGGATAAATGCATTTGAATTTTAATTTAAAAGACATGATGTGAAATTAATTCGCTTTATTTTGTCATCCCTGAAGGGGATCCAGCGGTGACCGGCATAATCTTGAAAAAAGACTAGATCAATAATATGTTCAAAAATTAAATTGGCATTATTAGAATGATTTATAAAAAAAATATAGATTTATTTTGGCCAAACCTTTATTGATATTACGCCGGTCACCGCTGGATCCCCTTCAGGGATGACAAAACGAGTGATTATTTCATTTATATTGAATATTATTATACAAGTAAATTTAGATGCGTTTGCTCCGAAATAAGAGGTTTTAAGTTTTTTTTCAATTAAATTTAGATTATAATTGATGGTGTTTATTTTTTAATGTTGTTATTTTGGCCTAGATCCTTTTCGCCTGTCCGCCATAGCCTTGGCGTCGACTGGGAGGATGACAAGAAGTGCCTTGGAGTTTTTAGTTATGAAAAATTTATGTATAGTTTTATTGCAAGGACTGTTCTTTTGTTTATCAGTTCATGCTCGCTATAAAGTTGATGGCATAAAATCGGTGGTTTATGGTGAAACAGAAACGCAAATAATTACTGAATCTGAAGTTGCACGTCCCGGTTTGGATGGGCAGCCAAAAACATTTGATGAGTTGATATTTGAATATTTAGTTTTTTTAGATGCAAAGCGTATTGGTGCGGTGCCTGATGGTGCTGCAATGGAAAAACATTGGGAAGAGGTAAAAAAACAGAATAAACTATCAGAAGATGATATGATGAAATTAGCTTCTCAAGCGGGTTATACATTGCAAGAGGCCAAAGCACAATTGGGTAAGATGTCGGCAATCAGTCAAATGTTTGATTTCAAAGTTCGATCAAGTTTATTTGTTCCAAAGCAAGAAGTTGAATGTTATTACAATGCACATCCGGAAGTTGAGCCGGCTGAATATGAAATTGTTCGTGCATTAGTGCCTTATTCGGATTTGGAACCAAAAAATGAAATGAAAAAACGTCTTTCTCATTTTGCAAAAACCGGAAAAGGTAATGTGCGTCTTGTATGGTCAGAGCCATTTGTGTTGATGCATGATGAAATCGCATCTGATAAACAGTATATTTATACTATGAAAATTGGGCAAACCTCTCAACCATCTGAAACCCTACAGGGCTTTGAGATGTTTAAGTTAGTGAGCAAAAAACCGGAACGTTTAGTGCCATTATCTGAACGTTATAATAAAATTGAAAATGAGCTTAAAAGTCCCAAATTTCAAGAGCTAATGGAAGCATATAAAAAAGAGTTGTATGACAAAGCAACTATTGTTATGTATTAGGCAGGAGATATAATGGTAAAAAAGAAAAAAAAATATATCGAGCCACAATTTATTAATGATAAAAGTGGTAAACCGGTAAAAGTTTATTTAACTTTAGAAGATTATAATGCTTTATTGAATAAGTTTGAAAAATTAACAAAAGTTGTTTATGGAAGTAAATCTAAAAAAATTAATTAATATTTTGCTGACTTTCAATTTCATCTTGAATTGCCAACGTTTTTTCAATCAATTCACGCTTACGTTCAACCAGTTCAGGTTTCGCTGAAAAATAACGATCAAGTAGGGTGGCAATATCCATATCAACTTTCATTGCTCCGCGTCGTTCGCGCACAACAACTTGGCGAATAGGAATAATACCTACCACAAACATAGCTTCAGTGCATAAAGCTTGAATCTCTTTTAGGTCGACATTATCTTTTTTATTTTCAGGAATATGATATAAGATTTTTACGATTGCATCTTTTAGATCATGTTTTTTAATTGCATCGAGCATTTGTTCTGTTTGTGGTTTGTCCGATGTAAGTTTGACTTCAATTTGAATGAATGGTCGTTGTGGCGTTTTAATGAATTCATGTGTTGTTTTGTTTTTTTCATGTATAGTTACGACACAAAATCCTTTATCTTCTTTCCTTTCACCAAAATCTATGCGTTCAGGCGATCCGGCATAGACAACTGAAGGGTATCCATTTTTATTCAGATCTTGGTAACGATGTAGATGACCAAGGCCAACATAATCAAACGGTTCAATTGCAAGCTGTGAAGGCAGCAATACCGGGTCAGTGCCATAAATTGCTCGTTTTTCCGATCCTGAAAAAATACCGGAACTGACCGTTAAATGTCCGGTAAATACTGCAGGAATTGTAGGATCCAACTGTTGAGCAAAATTGTTAATCAATTTGCCGACAGCTTTTGAAATATATTCAGTTAGCTCGATTGCAGATTTGAGTGCATGTTTTTTTGAAACAGAAATTGTGTTACGTGTTGGCCAAGGAATGCCTACAATTTGTACCGGTCCACTTTTTGTTTGTAATACAAATGATTTCGGTTTTGCGATTACATGAAAATGAGTTGTGGGAAATTGACCAAAAATATCAAGACTGTTTGCTTTGCCAAAGCTTAAAGGGTTGTCATGATTTCCTATAACCATAACTAAGGGAATATTTGCTTTGTGTAAGCGCAAGAAACAGCGAGTAAGTAATCGTTGCTGTGTGGGACTTGGATGGGCAGTTTTATATGCGTCACCTGCAAAAAGAAAAAAATCTACCTCTTTTTCGATTGCCACATCAATGCAAAAATTTAATGCACGTTCAAAATCAAGCAGACGGGTATGGATGCCCGTCTTGCTGTCAATTTTACCGTAGTTTTCCATGCCAAAATGGATGTCAGCTATATGAATAAATCGTATCATAAATCGTTTTCAATCGGATCATTAGAAGTTCGCACTGCACCCATAAATTCTGTTCTTTCTTTTTTAGTATCTGTTGTCTTGCAATATGTAGGTTCAGTCTGTTTTTTTTTAAACAATTTTTTTGTGTAACCTATTTTGTTCATTTGGGTTCCACGTTCAATAGCCAGTGTATCACAGGGAATATCTTTTGTAATGGTTGAACCTGCAGCAGTAAAACTATTTTGTTCGATGGTAACAGGTGCTACAATGGTGTTGTTGCTACCAATGAATACATTATCTTTGATAACGGTTTTGTTTTTATTTTTTCCATCAAAATTACAAGTAATAGTGCCGGCACCTATGTTTACTGATGTTCCAATTTCAGTATCACCAATGTAGCTTAAATGTTTTGCTTTTGAATGTGAGCCAATAGTGCTACGTTTTATTTCAACAAAATTGCCAATGATTGCAGAGTCTTCAATTATTGTTTCTTCTTGAATATGTGCAAATGGACCAACTTGACAGTTGTTTCCTACAGTTGCATTTTTTACAATAGTAAACGGCATTATTTCTGTATTATCGCCAACAACGGTCCCTTCAAGGGATGAATATTCATGAATCTTGCAGTTGTTGCCAATTTTACTGCCGTATAAAATATGAACGCCGCATCCTATATAAGTTCCAGCACCAATTTCAACATCTAAGTCTATGTGCACATTATGTGCAACTGAGAAACGTACACCATTTTCCATCCAATGTTTAATAATATTTGAGCGTTGAATCTGTTCAGCTGCCCATAATTCATGTTGATTGTTTACGCCGCGAATATGATCAAACGGTGCGATGGTTGTCGAAACGGTATAGTTGTTTTCACTTGCAATCGCTACCAAGTCGGTAATATGATATTCTGAGCTAACAGCATTTTGTTTTAAGGAAGTACTATGTTCTTCTAAAAAATCTCTTTTAATTAAATAAATGCCTGCATTAATACAGCAATGTTCTGATGTATCTTCATTAAATTCTTTTGCTTCAACAATTTTAATAGCGGAATCAGTTTTGACTACACGCCCATAACTTGTTGTTGGATCTGCATTATGAGCCATGACAAAGCTGATAGCTGCATGAGATTCGATATGTTTTGTATATAATGATTGGATGATTTCAGAAGTTATTAAGGGCATATCTCCATTTAAAACCAATATGTGTTCTTTATTCCATTGTTCTTTTGTGCAAAGGAGAGCATGCCCTGTTCCTTTGCTTTTTGCATCTTGAGTAACAAAGTCTGCTTGTTGTTTATATGTTTTTAATGTTGAGGCTATTAATTCTTTTTGATGCCCAACAACAACTGTTGTTGGAATGTTTAAGGATTTTAATAGCTTTGTGCTAAATACGATCATTGGTTGCCCGCAAATCTCTTCAATTAATTTACTACGTCCGGTTTTTAATCGAGTTGATTTGCCGGCAGCCAATACGATGGCTTGTATATTTTGTTTCATTTTACCGTCCCTTTTTTTTTGGGTTTAGAGGTGCTTGGTGAAAATACGACAAAAGAGTAGCAATTAATGCTTTATAAGTCTAATCAATGTCTACCTAAATGTTACACAAGAATTTTTTTTTATTTAGGTTATACTAAACAAGCTGATTGTCTGTTGGTTTTGCTTTGCAAAACAAGAAAATTGGGTATTATTAAATGAATTAAAATAATAGAGAGATGGCAGAGTGGTCGAATGCGGTCGCCTCGAAAGCGATTATTTCATGCAAATGGAATCGAGGGTTCGAATCCCTCTCTCTCTAAAAAAATGAGTAAGTCGCTAGGAAGTCTAAATATGTCACGTACAACGAAGTTTTTTGTAATTAGTTTTTTGTTTGTTATCGGTAACACGCACGCAACAATTTTTGATAATCGTTTTATTCCATTTTTACAACGACCATATATTGTAGTGCCGGGAAGGTCATCGCATAGTTCGTTTGATGTTTTTTTTGCAACAGCGAGTAAAGCATTTGGAAAATTTGATCGTGAAATCGGTATTCCGGAATTGACTGGGGAATATAATCAACAGTCTGTTGCCCGTTCATTTGTGGCACTTGGTTGCCCTAATCCATTGCCATCAGAATTTCAACGAAAAAAAATTATATGGAATTCAGAAGGAAAGTTAGAAGCTCAAGGATTCGAGTTTTCCTTGCGCAAAAAACTTTTTAAAGAGTATTACCTAGGTTTCTATGGATACTTTATGCGTGTTGATACTACATCAGAATTTTTCTTAAATTTAAACGAATCAGATTTGTCACTTTCATTGCCGCGCGGTGATCGACTATTGTTAGATCGTGTACGGCGTGGCATGAATGTAATGGCGTCTTTGAGAACAGGAGACCATGCATCACAAACCGGGTTTGGTGATTTAGATGTGTATTTTATGTGGCAACGTAACTGGGATTATAAGCTTAAGTTTCGCAGTATTTGGGCGCAAGCAAGTGTTGGAGCACTTTTGCCTGCAGGCCAATCAAAACAAATTGATGAACCCACATCGATACCATTTGGTGGAGATGGATTTTGGGGGGCATATCTTGAAGGACAAGCTGAATTTGAACTAAAAGAAGATTGGAAAGCCGGTGCATTTATGCGAATAAGCAAACGTTTTTCACGCACAAAGCTTGAACGTGTACCATTGAATTGCGAACCGTTTCAATTTAGTCCATTTATTAGTGAAGTCGATGTGAATCCGGGTCCAACATTTGTAGCAATGGGTTGGGCAAATTTTGAGAATATTCACAAAGGTTTGGGCATGCGCGTATTACTTACCATTCGTCGTCACTGGCAAGATTCATGGAACTTACAATGTTGCCCTCCAATGTGTGATATTGATCAATGTTCAATTGAAGAAGAGACAAGTTGGGGTTCTGATTATATTACCTTGAATGTTTTTTATGATTTTGGTAAGACAAAAGTGTGCCGTAGCTTTGAGCCAATTGTCTTTTTTGCATGGGATGTTCCTTCTAATCTGCTTGAAACGGTAAGAGCACTGAAAACCAATAAAATTGTGTTGGGTGTTGAATTTAGTTTTTAATAAAGGGTGAGTAATGAAGGATGGCATGGACAAATTGAAGAAATTTTTTCCTGCAACAAAACTGTTTCAGATTTTTTCAAATGATTTAGCAATTGATTTAGGTACTGCAAATACGGTGGTTTATGTACGCAATAAAGGTATTGTATTAGATGAACCTTCGGTTGTTGCGGTCAAATCAGATTCATATCAAGTATTGGCTGCAGGAAAAGCAGCAAAAGAGATGCTTGGCAAAACTCCTGAGAGCATTGTAGCAAGTCGTCCGTTGCGTGATGGCGTAATTGCTGATTTTAAGTTAGCTGAAAGTATGTTGCGTTATTTCATTCGTGCCGTACACAATGATCGCCGCACATTGGTACGACCACGAATGATTATTGGTGTGCCATCAGGTATTACACAAGTTGAACGACGTGCAGTTGAAGATTCTGCAAAACAAGCGGGTGCGCGTGAAGTGTATACCATTATGGAACCGATGGCAGCAGCAGTTGGTGCAGGGTTACCCATTCAGGAACCTTGTGGCAGTATGATTGTTGATATTGGTGGTGGAACGACTGAAGTTGCCGTTATCACACTCAAAGATGTAGTGTATTGCAAATCAGTGCGTGTTGGCGGTGATGAAATGGATCGTGCAATTGTGCAATATGTAAAGCGTAAATATAATTTGTTAATTGGTGAGCGAACAGCAGAAAAAATTAAAATGAATATTGGTTCTGCATTATTACCAAAAGATTCTGAACAGGAAAGTATGGATGTTAAGGGACGAGATTTAGTAACCGGAGTACCCAAAACTATAACTTTAACAGCACCTGAAGTGAACGAAGCACTACTTGAGACTATTGCAAACATTGTAGAAGGTGTACGTGTTGCGCTTGAAAATACACCACCTGAATTGTCATCAGATTTGGTCGATAGTGGGATTGTCTTGGCAGGTGGAGGTGCGTTATTACGTGGCTTGGCAGATTTGATTGCAAAAGAAACCGGTCTGCCGACTCGTGTTGCTGAGGATCCATTGCTATGCGTAGTTAAAGGTGCAGGTAAAGTTTTGGAAGAACTTGATGCATTTCGTGATGCATTAATGAAATAACTCACCTTACGCAAAATTATTTTTTACTTTTTTCAATAAATGTGAACATTTTTTTAAAAATTTTTTGTATAGCAATGATCATTATAGATGAAAGTAGTTTACCCATTTTGTCATCAAGTTAACAACATACTTGATGACAAAATGGGTAAACTACTTTGTTTTTTCACTTCGATTATTATCACATACTATTTGAAAACTGTGTGATAATAATTTTAAAAAGAGTTTCTTCTAAAATAAGTTATTAAATTTGTGAGTGCGTAAGATGAGTGAAGTAATATATTATTCTTCAACAACTTCATCCATTTCTTCCAGTCTTTTTGCAAATCGATTTATACGGCTCATATCGCTCGGATGATCATTATGTAATAGTTCATAAAGAGATGAAGGCTTTGGATCTATGTGAGCATAGAAAGTGAGGTATTTTATTATTTCTTTTATTTCATCTCTGTGTACTATAGCTTCATCAGCACGTTTTTCCTGATGCCGTCTATTTGCAAAAAAAATGAGTTTGTTTATTTCATTGAGTCCCAGTCCGGATATTACTTTTGTAAACATTCCGTGTTTTATGATTTGATAAAGGGGTTTATATCTAGATAAAAGTAATGTTCCTATGGGGATTGGAAAGCAAGAAGCTATCATTTTTTTAACATCTTTGTTTTTTATATGTGCTGCCTCATGAGCTAGAATAGCTTTTGAGCATGTTAAATAATCTTGATATGTCCACTTTTCGTAGACAGAACAATCCTGAGATTCTTTTGTTAATGTATAATAAGGCCGATTTGTAGGGTCTGTTTTTAGGATATGATCTAGTATCTTGGCTTCTTCTTGAGCAAGAGTGACCTTAGTGCCATTAGTAGCATATTCGCTTGATTTTTCTTTTGTTATATGGACTTTTATTTTTTCAGGCTTTTCGACATTTTCTCTTTCTAGTATTGTGTGGACAAAATCTTTAATAAGAGGTGGTGCAGGATGAGTATTATCTTCTCTCATTGCTATAATGCCACCTACTGCCATTTGACTGGCTAGTGCAAAATGAATGCTGGTGCCTAATTCTGACCATATTCGTTTTGCATGATGCATAGCATATAAAGGAGAAGACAATGTTCCTATTGCGAGACCAAAAAATAGAGTTTTTTTAAAAATATGCATAATGAACCTTCAGGTAATATGTATGTTTTTCTATATATATATAACATTATATAGTATCATGCATGGAAATAATGTTAATCAGTAATTTTTGCGCATAAGTGGATTGCAAAGCTTATCTGATCACTGTACACTGTGTATATTAGCAAAATGGATCTTAAATCAATGTAGGGGTTGGCACACGTGGCTCACGGCAAATTTCAGGATATTTTTCTCAAAAAGAAATATGGTCAACATTTTTTAACTGATCAAAGAGTTGTTGATCATATGATTGATGCTGTTGAAATTAATAATGCGTCGGTTATTGAGATTGGTCCGGGGGGTGGGTTTTTAACTAAATCTATTTTGCAATGTCCCATTGCTCGCCTATGGGCATTTGAAATCGATCCTGATTGGGCAGGATATATTACTGAAACCTATTCATGCAAAGAGTTAACGGTATTTCATGAAAATTTCTTGGATATCGATTTTTCTATGTTTGATGAGCATAAGCCTTGGACGGTGCTTGCCAATTTACCTTATCAAGTTACATTTCCTATTTTACATCGATTTCAACAGCATCGTCATCTGCTCAAAGAGGGTGTTGTGATGGTGCAAGAAGAGGTTGCACAAAAAATAGTCAAAACAAAAGGACGTGGCTATGGTTTTCCATCATTGTTTTTTCAACATTTTTTTGATTGGAAATTGATGGATAAAATTCCACCAACAGCATTTAATCCGCCACCAAAAGTATTTTCTCGTCTTTTATATTTTAAAACAAAACAAAATGTTCCTGAAATTGAAAATGAAGCAGAATTTTGGAAATTTATTAAAATTTGCTTTAAACAGCCACGACGTACATTGCGTAACAACTTAATGCAATCGCATTATGATATGAATAAGCTTTCAGAGGAGCTGCTCAATCAACGTGCACAGCAACTGGATATGAAGGATCTACTCGTTATTTGGCATGATTTGAATAAGTAAGTTACGAAATTAATGTTGCGCTAAATGGGTGTCGCTTTTTCTTTCGGTATTTGCGTTCAGCACGACGGCGCCTTTTGCGTCCTTTATATATTAAATCTCGTTTTTCTTTATCTTGTCTTGCTTTTTCGAGTGATGCTTCGATATGTTCATCATATTCTTCAATATCGTAGCAATCCGGAATACATGGTTTGACCATCTCTTTGAGTTTGTTTATTGTTTGTTTATTGAAAAATTCAACGATGGTTACATCTTTCCATGATTTTTGATTCTTGATAATCATATGCTCATATTCAGGGCGAATATCCATGATGATTGGTTGTTTAGGGTTTGGTGCTTGTGCGCGGCATAAATTTTGATTTATTTGATCAAGAAGATATGGAAGGAAAATCATGAATGGTAGTGGTTCTAAAATAAAATTTTGGCGATAATTCGCAGGGGTCCATCCATAAAACCATAATTCAATATGGCCTGGTGAGGCATCACGGAAACGTTTTGATTTTCCTGAAATGCTTGGAACATCATTTGGGTTAAAGCAGGGCAGTTCAGTACGATGTTTTCCTTGTACTGAACGTGTCATACGCAGTTGAATTTGAGTCAATTTCTCAGGTAACTTAAAATATTTTCGCTCACTAAATCGACGTCGTGAAAAGAAACGTTTTGTGGAGAAAAAATCTAATTTTTGTATGCGATCGCCACGAGAATATATTTGATAAGCACGTTTGAAGATTGGATCTGCAAGTAAAAAATCAGTTTCACATTGAATTGGCGCACCAAGCATAATGAGTTCATCAATCTTTATTGTTTGATCAACATCTTCATTTTGGCGTACGGCACCTAAATTAAGGCATACATTGCCACCATGACTATAGCCAATTACGCGCACTTCAGGATCGATTCCTTGAGCACGAAACTTAGTGACTTCCGCTGTTATGCTTCGATACAGTGGAATTGCATCATAATATCTAATGCGTGTACTGAGAAGTCCGTACCAACCATAGGTATAATAATGATTATCATAATTACAGTGTGGATTGGTTAATTTTTCAATCATATTAAATTGACGCGCAACGAGCCCAGATGCATATCCTTTTTCAATGCGATCAGGATCAACTTTATGTAATCCAATTTCTTGCATAGCTTGATTTTTAAAGAAAAAATCATCTTCGCGCATATACTTTACGGTTTCAGAATATAAGGTTTCTTCAATACGATCGGTAATGAAACGCATAAAATTAGAAAATGAAAGATGCGGCTTGATGCTCATGATGCCATGCACAAAGAAGGTAAGACGAACTTTGTTGTTTGTAGAGATATTGATATTGGGACAACAAACATTTGCAATGGTGCTATGTGTAGAGGTGTACAATGTTGTGCATAAGAAATAGAGAAGATAGTAAATATGTAATTGTTTCACAATGATTCCCCTATAGCCCTTTTTTTTATATCATATCTTTACGTATTCATTTTAAGTATATTGAAAAAATATAAAAATTTCAAATAGGAATCTAAAACTTAAATAAATAGTTGAACTATAGGGAAAACTGTGATTATTTTATTAAACGCTTTTTTTACATAGAACGTTTAATTTTAAGCTTTTAATAATTCTACGTCAAAAATTAATGTAGCGTTAGGTGGAATGACTGCACCTGCTCCACGTTGACCATAGCCAAGTTCTGCCGGAATAATCAAACGACGTTTTTCACCAACTTTCATGCCGACAACACCTTCGTCCCAACCTTTAATGACTTGTCCCATACCTAAAAGGAATTGGAAAGGTTGGTTGCGATCAACACTGCTATCAAATTTTGAGCCCTGTTTACCGTTTTCATCAAGCCAACCGGTGTAATGTACGGTTACCATTGTGCCTTTTTTTGCTACATCAGCATTTTCAGGGGCTTGAGTGAGGATTTCGTATTGTAATCCTGAATTAGTAGTGGTCATATGTCGTGTTGCTCCTTGTTCTTTTTGAGTGACTTGTGGTATGTCGTTTTTTTGTTCTTGCAGGCAACCACTCAACGAACTTAAAAATGTTAGTCCATATAAAATATCTGTCTTTTTCATTATTAATCCTCATTAATTTGTTCATTAATTCTTTTAAAAAGAGCATAACTTAACTCATAAAATGTGCAAGTAATAGTTGTTTATTTAAATAAAAAAATAAATTTAGTACAAAACTCTCGTATTTAATTTTTGCATTGTTTTATGCTGTATGGCAGTAAAATAAATAAACATTTTCAAGTCGGATAGAGGGTATGGCATGTTTTTGTTGCAGCGGTTAGGTGGTTGTATTTCATTATGGTTCAGTTTAATGCGTGTTTCATATCAGATAGTTTATGGTTATTTTCGTTTGCAAAAGTTGCCCCATCCAATGGTTACCATTTTTGGGGGAGCTCGTGCATTACAAACAGATGATTATGCCGAATTGGCTCATGAGTTGGGGCAACGGCTTGCAAAAGCCGGGATTTCAGTCGTGACAGGAGGTGGTTCAGGCATTATGGAAGCAGCGAGTTGTGGTGCGACTAATGAAAAAAATGGTGGTTCATCCATTGGTATTGGTGTAAAGGGTTTGGGCGAAGGTCAAAATCCATGCGTAAAAGAATATTTTATATTGGATTATTTTTTTGCACGTAGATGGTTGTTAACACGTTATTCGGACGGGTTTATTGTTTTTCCCGGTGGCTATGGAACTTTAGATGAGTTGACAGAATTGCTTACTTTGATACGGACAAAAAAATTGCCTGTTTCGCCGATTGTTTTAATTGGTATCG
Source organism: Candidatus Dependentiae bacterium (assembly GCA_040878395.1). Classification (NCBI taxonomy): domain Bacteria; species Candidatus Babelota bacterium. Next base: position 26,391 of record JBBDMI010000008.1, read on the forward strand.
AGTACTGGCAGCCGTTTATGGATTGGCTGAAAAAAGAGGTGTTAGGGCATCGTTTTATTATTGAAGAACATTTAGAAATTTTTGTATTAACTGATGATATACAAGAGGCGTTTGATATTGTGCATGATTTTTGTCGACCGATCATGAGCGAAAAAGATAAAAAGGATAAGAAATGAAAATTTCATGCGTTAAACATGGTAGCTATCTGTTTTTTAACGCGATTAAGCTTGGTTTTCAAATGATGCGTGGTGCATGTATGCTTGCAAAAGTGCGCATGCCGATTATCACCATATTCGGAGGTCAGCAAGCAAAAGAAAATTCTGTATATTATAAACAGGCGTATGAGCTTTCAAAACGTCTCGCAGAGCATTCAATCTCTACAGTTACCGGCGGCGGTCCAGGGATTATGTTTGCAGCAAGTTGTGGCTCCAAAGATGGTAAACAAAATGATGACAAACTGAACACACTTGGCATAGCAGTTCATGGTGTTGATGATGACTTTGAAAATAAATGTAGCCCAGTGTTTTGGGTAAATTATTTCTTTATTCGTAAATGGCTAATGGTTCGTTATTCATTAGGCATTGTAGTATTTCCCGGTGGCGTAGGAACTGTAGATGAACTGTTCGATGTGCTTAATTATATGAAACATAAACGTGTCCCACCGATTCCATTAGTGCTTGTTGGTATTGATTATTGGCAGCCGCTTATTGATTGGATGGAGCATAAAGCAATTGCTCAAGGGTATATGAAAAAATATTATCTTGATTTTTTTATATTGGTAGATACTGCTGATGAAGCATTTGCGATTGTGCATCGTGTATGTGATCAATATAAAGATCATATTGCCAAATAATTTAAAAAAACACCGTTGAGTATCTTGATGTCCGTTATTCTTAATGATTCCTAAAAATTGTTGCATTAAAGATTGTGTGTTATGTTAAATAATGTAATGCGTTGTTTTATATTGTACTCAATTTAAGATTTAACAGATGAGAAAAGGAATAATGTGATTGGATCTGTAGGTACGATATTTATTTTTCTTTTTTTTATCACGCATTGTACTGATAATGCAGATGAATCATTGCTTTTAAATGTTGTGGACAAAATGCGAAGCGATCTGCTTAAGCATCCTCTTGATAAGTTGCCTACTACCCAAAAAAATAAAAATTATGAGGTGAAAGTGTATAATCATTTTGATGTGAAGCTTCACCTTCGTATTGAAGAAGCTTATAGGTTTGCCTACGGATTAGTTGACTTATCATTGGAATTTAAAAACATAGACAAACAGGGTGTGCGATGCAATCATACGGGTATAATGTTGGCATTTTTAAGTTATAACATGATGCTATGTGAAATTCCTGTTTCTCGGAGGTCAAAAAGGAGGTTGTTATCGCTTTTTAAAGTTTATAAAAAACATTTGTCTGATAGTTATGAATTACTTGATCCATACGTAGGGTTTCAGCGTAATGCGTTATCTATTCGAGATTCTAAAAAAATGGAAAATAAAGAAAAGCTCTTTGATCAGTATATGCAGCGTAGGAAAATTACTCATGCTTTACGTGAAAATTTAGCTCAATATAAAACAGAGATGGATAAAGTTAGCGTATTAGTACAAAATAAAAAACCGTTTGAAAGAGGCCGCAGGAAGCATAAAAAATCCAATGAAGAAAAAGTAGATAGGGCTCCTGTATTAATACAAGTTAAGAAAGCAAAAAAAGCAGGTCATACAAAACATAAAGAACCGCGCAAAAAGACAAAAAGTAAAAAGCTTACTAATAAGTACACTAAACGGATATGTGTAACTTCTTAAGGCGTTCTTGTAATTGTTTTGCATTCTTAAATGTAATGCCTATAATTCCGAAAGGTAGGCCGCCACAAATGTTTTTTTCTTTGTCGTCTACAAGAATCATGTTTTTAGTATTATCAGTTTCATTGAGTAATCGTTCATATATTTTAGGGTTGGGTTTACTCGTGTAATGTGTTTCAGGTGTTGCGATAATGATGTAGTTAAACATGTGAAAAAGATCATGGTGACTTGGTTCTAAATCATTAAAAATGAGTTGTCCGATATTAGAAAGGACAGCGAGTTCATATCCTTGTTGCTTGAGATTTTTTACAATCTGAATGGTTTTGGGATTGGGGCGTTGTTTATTGGCAATTTCAATGAGTAATGGCAAAGCATCTTTTATGTCTTTGTAGTGGTGAGCCAGATACATAAAGAATGATTCAGGAACCGGTCGGCGATACATCAATTTGAGAAGGTCCCATATTAAGCAAGGGTTTATTAATGCACGCATTAATTTCCATTTAAGTGGGCTACGTAAAAAAGTCATGAACATTGTGAAGTATTCATGATTGAACAGTACGCCATGTAAATCGAACACGACCATTGTGTTGTCCGGTCCGATAGGAAGTGCATCTTTAATATTTTGTTTATTTGTTCTATATGATTTTATATATGAAAGTCCAAATGTGAATGCAAATGAACAGATCATTGGCGTGAAAATAAATAATAACACGTTTTGCCCCTTTGAATATTGATACCAAAAAAGAGTATATCAGGTTTAGTTTAAAAAGAGTAATAGTTCACGCTTTTATGTATGTAGAAACCGTTTTTTTTAAATAAACCTACTATTTTTAGAAAATAATATGTTAATTTGAAAACAGTCTGTATTGTGCTAAAAAGAGGTAGATATCTAATGAAATTAAAAAATAAAATTATTATTGGTTCTCAAGTTGTTGTAACACTCATAGTTGTGCCTTTTTTGGTATACAGAGGTTTACATTATTTCCGTCCAATACATGACCCGGCGGAATTTAAGGCATCGCGTTTGCTTGTCGAGCGTATGAATCTTTTACAGAGTGAATTAAGTAACTTGCAAAAAGAGGTTGCAACATTTGAGGTTTCTGATGATCCAGAGGTATTGAAACAACGAAGTGAACATTATCAAGAGATTAATCGTATATCAGATCAGCTCCTTGATTTAGAGCATATTTATCAAGAAGAAGAGCTGAAAATGCAACAAAAGCTCAAGAGTGCGCGAGATCATCAGACAAGAAGTTATTATGATTTTGCGTTATTTGTAGGAACGGTTTGGATTATTATCAGTGCATTTGTTCAGGTTGCTTTTTTTAAAATGGGTTTGAATATATTTGGTTTAGCATCAGTGCTCATAGGGACCGTTGGCGTTTTATCTTCTATGCAACAGACGCCTACATTGTCAATGTGGATCTTGATGTTGTTTTTTTCTATATTGGCAATTGCATTTTTAATTACGGGATATCGAATCGCTAATAAATTTGAGAAAAAGGAAGAACTAGATGATAAAGATATTTAAGTATATGCTCCTTGCGTCTATATCAGTTATTTTGGCATTGCAACTCTTTTTTTTGGTAAGAGATATTAGTTTGTATAGGTTAGGTATTCTTTCTCAGCCGGGCACATTGGGCGAGCCAATTAATTTTTTGCTTTTGGTTAAAAATGTGTGCTCAATAGTTTTTTTTATTGGCTTTTTATTGTTAGCATTATCAATGGTCTATGATAATAAAATGTTTGCATTGTTGCGAATGATCGGCAGTTTTGCTTTGTTGATAAGCCTGCTTGGATATATAATTACTTTTCTTTTTTAAAAATATAATCCGGTAAGGTCAGTTCTTCATAGTTATTGATAACCAGATGCGCATCTTTGAGGGTGTCGGGTCTTTTTGCAGTGTTAATACCGATGCAAAACATGCCGGCAGTTTTGGCAGCAGTGATACCCGGTGCTGAATCCTCGATAGCAATACATTCAGATGGATCAATTTCAATATTTTTAGCTGCATGAAGATAGATATCGGGATTAGGCTTTGGGTTTTTCACATGAGAAACACAATATATATGTGATCCAAAGTAATCAGAGAGTTTAAGTGCGTCTTGAGTAACTTTTACTGTGTCTTCATGTGCATTTGTGGCGATTGCCATTTTGAGTTGTAATTTTTGTGCTTTGGCATGAAACTCTATAAATCCTTTGATGAATTGAATGCCGGTTGTGTACATGCTGTTTGCTAAACACATTTTTTCGCGCATTAAGTCTTGTATGTTGTCTTCTATACAGGTTATCTGTTTTATGAGCAGACAGCTGTCGGGTAACGCAAGTCCGGTCAGTTGGCCATAAAGTTCACATGATTGTTGCTCGGTGAGTATGATTTTTTTTTGTTCGATAAGTTTTTTAGTGGCCAGTTTCCATACATGTTCTGTATCTATAATAGTGCCGTCCATGTCAAAAATAATAGCTTTGTATTTCATATTTTTTTTCCTTTGATAAACTATAGATTAAAGGCTTTATATTTAGATTATAACAGGAAAAGGAATAAAATAATGGATAAAAAAACATTGCTTTCAGGTGTTATGCTCGCTTGTATGATAGGTGTAATTTTATTGGCTATGTTTAGTAAATTAAGCCTTATTGTTGGCGTTGATAACTTTTCATTCTCTCTTTCTCATTGCTTATTGCCATTGTTGGGCTCGCTATTCGGTGTGACCGGCTGTTTTGCGCTTTTTTCAAGTTTGTTTGCTGTACGCTTTATATCAGGTGCATTGCATTTTGCTTATTGTGGAGTCCCTACTTTATGTGCTTCTTTGGCTTGGACAAGATATGCTCGCTTATTGAATCTCTTTATTCCTGCAGTTGCGATGATACTATTTGTTGCCCATCCTGTGGGTAGCCAAGCAATGGCTTATGCTTGTTTTTGGTTTATACCGATGATAATTGCGTTATTTAAATTGAATAATAGATTTTTCACCGCTTTGGCAAGTACGTTTTTAGCGCATGCTGTCGGATCAGTAATGCATTTATATGTTGTTAATTCAATGACACCAGCAGCTTGGATGCAATTGATCCCTGTAGTTGCACTTGAACGTTTAATTGCAGCAATGGGTATGTATGTAGTTATTACATCAGCGCATATGCTTCTTAACTTTGTAGTGCATGCAGTGAAAAGCAAACAGTATAAACGTTCTGAGTCAGTATTGCATTAAGGAAGCTCATGCAGCATTTGGCATGCATCATGGATGGTAATCGTAGATTTGCCAAGAAGCATGGGTGGAAACCTTGGGTTGGTCATAAAAAGGGTGTAGATGCAGTTCGTCAGGCAATAGAGTTTTGCATACACAATAAGATCAAATATTTATCACTCTATACTTTTTCTATTGAAAATTTTAAACGATCAGATCAAGAGAAAAATTTTCTTTTTAGTCTGCTCGTCAAAGAGGCTCAATTAAACGTTCAAGAGTTTATTCAAAAAGGAATTCAAGTTCGTTTTATTGGGGATCGTGCTTTTTTTCCACAAGATGTCTTATCTGCTTGTTTGAAAGTTGAACAAGCAACGCAGGCGGGTGCTATCCTACAACTTAATTTTTTGTTTTGTTATGGTGGTCAACAAGAGATTGTTCATGCAACAAAACAGTTGTGTAGAGATGTGCAAAATGGGCAATTGGCAGTAGATGATATCAATGAAAAAACAGTATCGAATGCATTATGGCTTGGTGATATACCGACGCCTGATTTGATTTTTCGCACAGGTGGCGTTCATCGTTTGAGTAATTTTTTACTTTTTCAGTCTGCGTATGCAGAATTTTATTTTTCAGATCGTTTGTGGCCGGAAATTACAACCAAGGAATTACAAGTAGCTTTTGATGTGTTTAATCAACGAATAAGGAATTTTGGATCATGAAAATTGCAATGTTAGGTTCAGGAGCTTGGGGTACGGCATTGGCAACACTCTTGGCGCATAATGGTCATGAGGTTTTAATGTGGTCATATGAATCTGAAGTTGCCAATGATATTAATCAATTTCATGAAAACAAGCGTTATCTACCCGGTGTTGTTTTAGATAAAAAGATTTCAGCTACTTCAGATATTTCTCAAGCAATTTGTGGTGTACGGTGGATTTTTGAAGCTATTCCGGTTAAATTTCTACGAAAAACATTAGAGCAAACCGTCCATTGCTTTTCAAAAGAGCAGGTCTGGGTGATTACCAGTAAAGGTATTGAACAGGATACGCTTATGTTGCCGAGTCAAATTATCGATGATGTTTTTGATTACCAAACAAAACAGGCGGTTGTTGCCGGTCCAAGTTTTGCTCACGATTTAGCACGTAAAGATATCACCGGTGTTGCCGTTGCGGCACAAGATTGTACAATTGCCGATGAACTTCAGGAGTTGATGGCTAATCTTTATTTTCGGCCTTATGTGAATTTAGATATGGTTGGAGTGCAATTGGCTGCAGCATTGAAAAATGTTATCACTTTAGGGGTGGGTATGCTTGATGGTGCAGGATTTGCAGATAATGCAAAAGCATTTATATTCACACGAGGATTGCATGAAATGGTACAACTTGGTATTGCTATGGGCGCGCAAAAAGAAACATTTTATGGTTTGGCCGGTGTAGGTGATTTAGCATTAACTGCAATGGGAAAACGAAGCCGTAATTTGCATGTAGGCAGATCTTTGGGAGCAGGTCAATCGTTAGATCATATTTTAGCAACGACCGGTTACATTCCTGAAGGTATCAATACGGCGCAATCACTACACCAGTTAATGCATAAAAAACAGATTGCCATGCCGGTGTGTGATGGCATATATAAGGTGATTTTTGGTACTATTACTTTGCATGACATGTTAGCTGATTTAATGTCGATTTCATTTGAAGCAAAAAAATGCTGTTCTTAAAATGAAAAACAAAGAAATTATTTTTTGCCGGCAAACTTGATTGAGCTTTCAGGGTTAATTAAGTTAATAATGCCGGATTTTTTTAATCGTTTATACATAGGATCATCTTCATCCATTTCTTGAAGGCGCATTTTTAAGCTTTTACCATTTTTTGTTATTATCGTTGGATCAGCTTTGTGATCTAATAAAATTCTTATCATTGTTTCTATTTTTGCCGGATCGGCATTTTGTTTTTTTATTTTAGATATGACTTTCTCTAGGTTTGTTTCCTTTTTGTTTCGTGGTGAATACCAATTTGGATCAGCATTATATTGCAATGCAAATTTCATGATTTCAGGTTTGTTCCAATCTATGCCATATAAAAGCCACATGTTCGGGTTATCTTGAGCAGTGCTTTGCAAGGTTACGAACTCAAATGGAGTGATATCTTCCAGTGTTGTTATGAATTGTTTAAATGTAGTTTGAGGATCAGCGGCATGTAGTTGCATACAGTTCAGCAGTATTAACATATATATTTTTTTCATAACTTTTCTTTGTTTTTAATAGGTTATACTATTTATGTAATTCTTTATTGTTCAGAATCATAAAGTGTTAATAGGGTGATGTTAATCGGGTGATAATTCCTTCTGGTACATTGAATTTTGGATTTTTTGCGAATTCCAAAGGAGAAGAAAATTGTGACCCTTCTATTTTATATTTGGGATCAGCGCCACGCACGAGGAGATATTCAATCATTAATTTATTTCTGTGTAAAATTGCCAATTTTAAAGGTGCGCCATTGTTTGAGTTAGGATCTGCTCCTTGGCGCAGAAGTCGGTTCATAAGTCTTACATTATTGGCATCAATCGCTTTGAACAATTGGTCATCTAGTGAAATATCGGCTGCTTGTGCGCTAAAAATAGTAAAAATAGCTAATATCGATACTTTCTTCATATATTTTACCTTTTTTTATAGTCTTATACCTATTTTAGCAGTTCTGGATGGCGCATTGCAATGTTTTTTATATAATATCAATTATTTAAAGAATTGTGGTTAGTTTGTAATCAAAGATATAAAATGTATACTTCATATGCATAAACTTGATATATAGCTTTAAGAATGAACGATAAAGTAGAAGGAATATATAGATGAAATGTATAATGAATTTATTATTAATGGTCTCTTTTTCCATTGGCGCAGTGAAACAATGTGAGCAATTAGAAGTTGTTGCATTATTAGGTGAGATGGACGCACTTATCGTTGAAATACATCCTGAGTATGAAAAAAATAATGAATTATATGAGCAGGAAAACAATTTGTTAAAAGGTTTAACTGAAAAACAGCGGCAACAGTATTTTGCTATTCAACGAAAAAGAGCTGAAGCATTAAACAGGAAAGAATAGCTAATCTATTTTTTTAGTTCTTGTTTTAACTGTTGTGCATTTTTAAATAATATACCAATGAAGCCGTTTGCATTTGCTGCATCAACGTTTTCTTGTTTGTCGTCGATAAAAAGTGCGTGTTGTTTATTTTTATTACGTAACGAAGATAACTCGATGAAAAATTGTGCATGCGGTTTTTCCACTGGATTTTCTGATTTAAAATCAACGGTTTTTCCATCTTTTATGACATTTTCATTGAATATGTGAGGGAATTTATTTTTTAAATGTTCATATACTTCGCTGCCGATGTTTGATGCGACATGCATAGTATAGCCTTGATTAGCTAAATCTAAGATTAAATCTTCCATACCATTAATCATAACTTGGCTGTTTGCCATATTGAGTGCAAAATCAGCTAATCGTTGATCTTCTTGCTTTAGACGTTGCATGTATGCACCCCCTGTTGAACCACGTAATGCAAACATATCCTTCAGAAGCGTCCAATTGAACAAATTAGAAAGAAGTGCAATTTTGGGCGCATTATATAATGTTTTTAAGATTTCTGAGCCTTTTTTCTTGATAATCACGTGGTGGATATCCCAAAAGATTTCTGTATTGGCAGGTGTGTATGTTAGTTCAGTTGCATTGATACATGTAAAAGCAATAAGAGCGATTGCGAGTATCTGTTTTTTTAAATTCATAAAATCTCCGATTTTGTTCATGTTTTTATTACTTTATCTTACTTACAGGTACAAATGCCATATGTGTGTAAGTCACGCTTTAACTGTTTGTGATTTTTAAACTGAATTGCTAACAGGCCGCATGTGCGTGCAGATTGAACATTTTCTAATTTATCATCAATGAATAAAATCTGTTTATCGCCATGTGGATTGAGTTTCTTTTTTAATTGTTGAAAATAACGTATATCAGGCTTTTCAATTACATCTTCGGGTAAAAAATCAACGGTCATGCCATGTTGAATGAAATTATTATTAAATAATTCAGGGAATTTTTTTTGTAATTCAGCAAAAAAGAGAGAACCGATATTTGTTGCGGTAAATAGGTGATATCCTTGGCTTGCCATGTTGCGTAGTATATTGACAGTCTTCTTTTTCGGTTTTTTGCAGGTGCATACTTTTTTAATTAAATCAGCAAGTTTGTGTTCATTGTTCTTTTTCAGATGAATATAAAAACCTTCACCAAATTTTTTTCCTCGAGAGCCGTTGTTGTTTTTTCGTTTTTTATATTGACTATACAATTTTTTGAAACGACCCGGTTTTTTAAAAACTAATTTGGCGATACTGCCTTTATTGCGATCAAGAACAACATCATCAAGATCGGTGGCGATAATTAAATTTTGTGGACTGTATGTAGGTTGAGGAGCTGTATAAACAGAAGAAAAGGTAAAAGGGGATAGAATTGCATAAAGAGCAAAGAAACGCATTATATAACCTCGCATGAGTAAAATTTAGATTCCATTTATCTATATTTTACCATAACACTCGCTTATGTCGAATTGTGTATTTGTAAATTAACCACTATGATATGTTTTTTTACGGTTTATCTGCAGGTGTGCAGTAATTTGTTCGGGGTGTGAGATATCAATGATTGCTCCGGCCGTTGGCTGTTGATCAATGACATAATAGGTATATCTATCATTTGGTGTTATATCGGTTTTTATTTTTATATCATATTGTTCAAGTTGTTGTTCAACTTCATTTAATGTTTTATTGGTAAAGTCAGGCCAAATGCATTGTTTTTTAGCTTTTTTGGCAATATAGCATATAACGGTTTTTGTTTTAATTGGACTGTTAGGTGCCGGCCATTGGCAAAAGCAATGATCGATTGGATAGGGATAATTTATTTCATAAAATTTTGGTTTTAATTGTAGCGGCGTTAGATTTTGTTTAATTTGATCGCGTGATAAGCCTATACAATGGGGTGTTGTTTTTAATGCCGGTTTTTCGGTGATTGCAAGATATACTGTTTGGCGTTCTTTAATTGTTTTTTCAGGAGCAGGAATTTGATGAATGACGGTGCTTTGTGGTAGTTCGGTATCCTGCTTTATTAGTGCAATTTGTATGGGTAATTGCGATGCGGAGCATATTTTTGTTGCATCGATGAGATTCTTGCCCATAAGGTTGGGCATGCTCAATGTGCCGGAACGGAACCAGATGTTGAGTATGAAATATACGCTAAAGAAAACAAAGAAGGGTATGAGCCAAAGATAATTGGAAATGCGGGTGTTTTTATTTAGGCTCATAAAAATGCGCTTATATTTTAAATTTGTGTTACTGGTAAACTTGTAAGCCGGATTCTGTTTTCAGCTATTTTTTCAAACAGTTGAATGACAATCATTTATCTATGCGGCATACCCGCGTGTTTAACCGAAATGAACAATCGACACACGCTGCTTTGCCTTGCTCCAGGTGGGGTTTACCCCGCATATGTATTACTACATATGCCTGTGCGCTCTTACCGCACTTTTTCACCCTTACCAAATCATATTTCATATTTGGCGGTTATTTTCTGTGGCACTTTCCATGAGCTTACGCTTCTCCTTAGTTGGATAAAATCCTCCTAAGGCACCTTATTCATTTGGAGTCCGGACTTTCCTCTTATATTTCTACAAGCGATTGTCTTGTTTACCAGCAACACTAATTATCAAAGATATTATCAACATTACCCATATATTAACACAATATTGTCTAATAGTATAGATTATTAGTGATCTTTTGACTCCTAAAATTGGGTATAAAAGTAGGTTTTGCAGGAGTATGAACAGAGCCAAGATTCCATAAGTGATCAAAGGAGCTTTAATGAGATATTTTTTGGCAAAAAAGCTGGCCAGTATGGTAGGAAATATAATGAGATATATAAAGCCGCCATTTGCATATACCATAAATGAGTAGAGGCCTAAGCACAGTAGGGAAATATAACATGATATATCAAATGCTGATTTGGCAAAAAGTTGCAAAATAAAGTAACAGATTAAGCTTAATACTAATGGTGTGTCTAATAAAACAAATGCTGTGTAATCGATAAAAAAAAGTAAAAGTGGCATCAGGATTGAAGGGTTCATGGTCGACTCGTACATTATTGCATGATGATATATTTAGATGCATGTAATGTAGCATGAGTTTTTATATTTTTAAATATAAAAACTTACTTACGGTCCGTAGCGCTTGGTTTTCTGCACTTCTGGAATGGATTCTTTAGTCACTGTTGGAGTAGGTTCATAACCTAACTTGGTTTTTTCTCCATTAGGTTTTCCATTTTCATCAAGGACTTGTGCTTCAAGAACATTGTTATCGTGTACTATTAATTCAATGTTACGATTTTTATCCGATGGATTGAGCAAATGTACGCCTTTTAATTCATTTTCTTTTGTTGGAGCCTTGATTGCCCACAACGCATTTCCTATAGCATAAAGATAATAAATTCTTCCTGGAAATCCTGATAATGTAATGATATTGATCGTTGCACCACGAAAAGTTTTTTGCCATACAGGGATCATCGCGGCTTCAGCGATGCCCTGAGGGTCTTTGATTTCCATATCTTTGCCCGGCATAATGTGCCCTGATATATTTATTGGTTCTCCAAGGGGCATTATGTGAGTACGTTCAAGCGAAACAAAGACATTTCTTTTGGAGTTGTTGGTGATTTTTTGTAGATGAATATTGCTATGTTTTTTTTCAATTGGTGCTTTTAAAGGCATTTTCGGTGCATTTCCGGCATTGATAGAGTAGGTATTTGATAATATAAATGTAGTAATAATTAAATATTTTTTCATAATTAAGCCTCCTATTTTTATTCATAATAGCTTTTTTTGTAGTCATAGTTCAACAAAAAAATAATTGTTTATAAAGTTGGTGACAGCTTTTATTTTTGGTAGGATGTAGCCAAAGCAACTGCAGCATTCAAGATACGTGAAGACTATTTTATGAAGCGACTATGTTATTATTTTATATTTTTTTTTATATGTATTGCCACTATTTTTTCCGCTGCAATCAGTTTTGTTATGCATAATAATATTATCGATTTCTCCGCATTCGAACGTTATAATCCTGGAAAACCAACAATATTGCTCGATTGCCATGGTAATGAGTGGGCTCGTTTTGCATTGGATATACGAAAAGTGGTGCGTATTGAGGATATGCCGCAACATTTAATTCAGGCATTTTTGGCAGCAGAGGACTGGGATTTTTATGATCATTTTGGGTTATCCATTAAAGGCATTGTTCGTTCATTTTTAGTCAATATGTATCATCGACGCGTTGTGCAAGGTGCAAGTACGATTACACAACAGTTGGTGCGATTACTTTTTTTTGATCATCAGCGAACTTTTACGCGTAAAATAAAAGAGCAATTGGTTGCATTGCTTGTGGAAATGAAGTTTAGTAAAGATCAGATTTTAGAAACTTATTTGAATCATGTTTATTTCAGTTGTGGTATTTATGGTGTTGAGGCTGCAGCGCAACGTTTTTGGGGCAAATCTGCGGCAGATGTTACGATCGATGAAGCAGCGATTTTGGCGGGGATAATGCGCTCTCCCGGTATGTTTAGTCCATTACTTAATCCATTGGCAACGCAAAAAAGGCGTAATGTGGTATTGGCAAAAATGTTGCGCCTTGATTTCATTACGCAAAAAGAGTTTGATGATGCAACGTTTAAAATGTTAAAGATTAAAGAAAGTAAACAACGGATTGTAGGTTTGCATGCGCGTGAGCATATTCGTAAGTTTTTGGAGCAATTGATAGGCAAACATGCATTATATACCGGTGGTTATGTTGTGCAAACGACTATTGATTTAGAGGTTCAGCAGAAAGCTGAAAAAGCATTCATTGATCATGTAACACAGATTAGAAAAACAATTAATCCTGCAATTGATGGATCATTACTGACAGTTGATGTTTCAACTGGGCAGATTCGTGCATTAATTGGAGGTGCCGATTTTACAACGTCGAAGTTTAATCGTGCGTTGCAAGCGCGAAGACAGTTAGGCTCAGTGTTTAAACCGTTAATTTTTGCAGTTGCTTTGCAAAATGGTATAAAATTTTCTGATGTTTTGATTGATGAGCCAATTGAAATAAAAGATGAATATGGCACTCTTTGGAGGCCGAATAATTATAATCGGAAGTTTAATGGTCCGATTACTTTAGCTTATGCATTATCGCGATCTAATAATATTGTTTTGATAAAAACATTTTTACGCATTGGAGCTCAAAAGGTAATTGAATTAGCTCAGAAATCGCATTTGACTGGGCCGTTTCATTCTTATGCTTCATTATCGTTAGGTTGTATTGATACTACGTTGCAAGAAGCCGTTGGTATGTTTAATATTTTTGCAAATCATGGCATGTATGTTGAGCCGCACATGATTTCATGGGTTAAAGATTCTTGGGGAAGAAAAATATACAAACATAAAGAGGTATCAGAATCTATAATACCATCACATATTAGTGGTCAGATTTTAAAAGTTTTAGGTTTGGGATTAGACCGTGTGCGTGCATTGATTCCACAAAAATGGACCGATTGCCAAGCTGCAAGCAAAACCGGTACCACCAATGATCATCGCACGTGTTGGTTTGTCGGTTCAACACCGGAATTAACAACCGGAGTGTATATTGGGTGTGATGATAATCAGCCAATGGGCAAAAATGTATATCCGTTGCATACTGCATTTCCAATTTGGATTGGGCTACATCGTGAAATTAGATCACAGAAAACAACATTTTCATATGATCCCAGTTTGCAAGAAATTATTATTGATGAAAAAACAGGCAAGCAACTTGCGGATAATAAACGTAGAGGTGCTATTTCAATTTTTGTTTAATTAAAGATTCTCTTTGGGGTTATTTACAATAAATTTTTTATGGGTTATACATTATAACAACATTTTAAGTAACACTTTAACTTAAGGAGCAGTGCTATGCTTAAGACCCATGTACTGATGTTCCTCGTCGTTTACTTTCTGGCTTTATGCGATCATTCCTTTTGTCATGATCATATCCTACATAAGGGTATACAGATAAAAGAAAATAATGATCAAAAAGGTCTTTTGGTTTAAATATAAAAAGCGCTGCATAGTATTATAATATGCAACGCTTTTTTGTTATAACTCTTTTGATATGTATGGTGCAGTTTCTGATTGCATCGTATTCAACTTCAGTTTATCCATTATATGATGAGATAATGCCTGCTTATTATGTGTCAGTTGTTCTTTTGTAATCGTGGTAAATAGTTCACCATATTCCTCTTGCATAGCAAGTGCATTTGTTACTTGATGATTATTAGTGGGAGTTTGCAGAGGAATGGTAATGCACTGTTTACCAAAAAACAGAATTTCAAATAAAGTTCCCGCTCCTGATCTGCAGATAATAAGATCAGCAGCAGCATAATATATAGCCATTTCATGACTGAAGCTGAATACATGATGGGTAATATTGTGTTGAGTATAAAATGCTTTCCAGTTAAAACTGTCTTGTCTGCCGGTCTGATGAATGATCTGTATCTGTTCATGCAGATGCGGATGTTGCACAATCCATTGTTGCATTAAGTGGTTGATTTCTAATGACCCTTGTGATCCACCCAAAATACAGATTGTTTTACGTTCCGGTGAGAACAAAAGTTTTTGTAGTGCATCTTTTTGACTTATTTGTGCTGATTCACCAAAAAAACGTATTGGATAGGATGTTTTGATACATTTTTTTTGTGGCAGATATGCTTGTGTTTGTTCAAAACAAGTGAATAAATCAATTGACCATGAAGCTAAAAAACGTGTTGCTCTTCCAGGTTCAACATTTAATTCATATAGTTGTACCGGAATTGCTAAAATGCGAGCGCAAATAATAACCGGAATAGCAAGAAAACCTCCGGTGCAAACAATTTTATTTGGACGGTGTTTAATCAAATAAAAGAGTGATTTCATCATGGTTAAAGCCATGTTGAAGCCGGCGGTAAAGATGTTATGCCATTTTTTTAACAGTACATTATTAAGCGGAAGTGGAATGTGCCAGTTAATGTCGGGACTATTGGTGACAATTTCTATATCGAGAATAGTTTCCGTGGTAAAAAAAAGGATGTTGTCTTCAGGGTGTTTTTCTTTATGTTCGCGGGCAAATGTTAGGCATGGAATGATGTGTCCGCCCGATTTGCCTGCTACATAACAGATAGTCTGTTTTTTCTTCATACAACTGATGTCTCTATGCTCCGTATTAAGCGATTAAAAGTTTCTTTGGTTTTGTTTTGTGTGTACATTAATCCTTTTTTTAAAGTAGAAAGGGCTAATGCAGGTTTATTTTGCTTTATATAACATTGTGCTAAATGTTCTATGATCATCGGTTCGTCTGGAATTAATTGTGCTGATTTTTTAAACAGTTCTTCTGCTTGTGCATACTGTTCTTGTTTGAAAAATATCATAGCTTGTGTATCGATATAAAAAGGGTTGCGCGGTTCTTGAGCTAATGCATTATCGATTAATGCTTGTGCGCGTAGAAAATTATTTCCTTGTGTTGCATACCAATAGGCAACAACATTATGCAGTGGTGCAAAGTGATGTTGTAACGTTTCAGCTTGTTTTGCAAGATGTTCCATTTGATCTATCATATCATAATCGTAATAAAGAATTGCCAAATGTGCGAGTATTTTTGCACGCATACCGGTATCAGATGTGAGTTGATATGCTCGTTTATGTTGTGTAGTTGCTTGATTAACTTGTTCTGTACGCGCATAAAGATCAGCCAGATAAAGCGCTACATTCAGATGTTGTGGTTGCTTTGATTGTATAGCACGCAGTTGATCGATTAAATAGTGTTCTTTATGTTCTTGCGTGGCAATGAGATGTGCAAGTTCAAGCCATAGCCCATTATGTGCATCAGATGAAATCCAATGGCAGCATTGATTTAATGCTTGTTCTGTTTGTTGCATTGCGTTTAAAATTTGTGCTTTGAGTACTTTGCCATCATTATCACGTGGCTCTTTGAGTAGACAATCATCAATTTTTTCCAATGCCTGGCGATATTTTTTTTGTTTAAAAAGCAGTAATGCTTGCTCAAAACAACTTAAATTAATAGATGTTTTTTGTCCTTGTGCTTCGGCTATTTTTTGTTTGAACATTAAGCGCAAAAGGTGTTCTTGAATGTGTGGAAGTGGACTTTCGCTTACTTCTAGAAAAGTGGTATATCCTTTGATTGCTTGTTGCATTTTACCCAATTGTTCATGGAGCATCCCAAACATCAGCCAACCTTTGTCAAAACTTGGGTGAATATCAAGGCTTTTTTGCAATTGAATGATAGCCTCTTGTTTGTTATCCATTAACATATAGATCTGTGCTTTCAGAAAGTAAAAAATAAAATTATTTAATCGCTCCGGAGCGTGAGCAAGGTAGTCGTTGATGGTTTGTAATGCATTTTCAGGTTCTTTACGCCGTAGATATACTTGTGCTGCATGAAATGCTAGCTCTTGATTGTCTTTTTGGGTTTCAAGAAGTTTTATGATACGTTCATCAGCTGTAGTTTGCAATCCGGCTTGTTGCAACGATTTAATAAATAAAAGTTGTATTTCTGTGTCGTCTTTGAATGATTCTTCAATGTGTGGCATGAGTGAAATTATTTGTTGGACATTGTTTGTTTGCTGAAATAGATGCAGGAGCCCGCGATACATGTATCCGGGCAGATTGTTTTTGCATAAAAACTTTTTGTACCATCCGAATGCAATTGTTGGTTTTTGATTGAATCCATTGTAATTTGCCCAAAATGAACAATGTAGATCATCAACTTTGAAATCGGTATGTATTATATTGCTCATCAATAATATATACAAAAACATTCTTTTCATTATTAAATCTCCTGTTGACAACGACGCAAAAAATCTTCTATTGCAGCGCTTAGAGCAGGATCCTTTATTTTTTTTAATGCCTGCTTCTCTTTGGGCAAAAGTGGTGGTGCAATAAACTGTTGTTTTTTGCGTACATCTGTCTTTTGTTTTTTTTCTTTTTTTATCCCTACTTTTTTAAAGCGTAAAGAGTTAATACGTGGCGCGTCTAGCTTTTTGTTAATAGTGCGTAGTAAAAGTGGAGAGAGCATATAAAGTTCTTGCATCCAACAGGAATCGGCAACTCCTAATACAAGGCTGTCGTCATTGATTTTTTCAAGATATACTTTGGTGCTCAAATTTCCTAAAATATCAGGCCAATTTTGGAGCAATTTAATTTTCCAATTATCTTGATGTGCGAAAATGTTTTGTACGAGTGATTTCATTGTTTTTGTCATGAATAATAAGTATACGAGAAATTAAAAATAATGTTACTCTATATCAAAAAAAGGGTCTGTATGAAGTATGTGTTCCTCGCTTTTATATCATTGCCTGTGTATGCAATGGATGATGTTACAAGGCTACATGCTGCAGTTGAAGATGTTGTGCGGACAAAGAGTACGTATGCACTGCAAGAAATATTACAATCACATGTTAATCCAAATATTCCTGATGAAAAAGGGCGATATCCGGTAGGAAGCTTAAAAGAAACAATGTTATGGTATACAGACAATAAAATGCCGATTCCTTCGCATTTAAATAAAGCATTGCAATTGCTTTATGATAATGGAGCATTTGAAGTTGAGCAAACATCGGAAAGTGAAGAAGAGACAGATGAAAAAGATACTGATTGTATATGGTCTGAAAGTGACGATGAGGTAATATCTGATGAAGATATTTGAACAGTTGCCCCATACAGCGGATATAAAAATTCGGGTTTTTGGCAGCACAAAAAAAGAGTTATTTAAGCATGCATTGATCGGTATGTTTCAAGTTATTGGGCCGTATGCAAAAGGATGTACAAAAGAAGGTGATTTTCTTGTTTGTCCGAATCTTCCAAAGAAACATGCAATTGATATTGATTCTCCTGATACTGAAAGTTTACTTGTTGATTTTTTATCCGATGCGCTATGGTTTTCAGATGTGTATAATGAAGCCTATTTGAGTGCGGATATTCATGAACTTTCAGATACGCATATTAAAGCCGCCATATATGGAGTTGAGGTTATCGGTTTTGATGTGGTAGAAATGAAAGCGGTAACGTATCACGATTTGTATATCAAGCAAATTGATGATATATGGCAAGCAGAAATTGTATTTGATATTTAGGTTAAGGATGTATGTTGTGAGTAAATCGATACGTTGGCAAGATTTAATAAAAATTTCTGATTATTGTTATGAAGTTCCACAATCATTTCGTGATGACATGCGTGTTTCGGCACGTGCATTTATAACTGAGGATATGTTCAAAGATGTTTCAGGCGATAGATCTCTTGAGCAGTTGATCAATGTTGCAACATTACCCGGTATACAAAAAGCTGCATTTGCAATGCCGGACATGCATCAAGGCTATGGATTTCCAATCGGTGGTGTTGCTGCAATGGCAATTGATGAAGGTGGTGTGATTTCACCCGGTGGCATTGGTTATGATATCAATTGTGGTGTGCGCTTAATGGTTGCCGATGCAACGTATGGTGAAGTTAAGCCGTACTTAGAGCAGATTGCTACCGAACTGTTCAATGCAGTTCCATCCGGAGTTGGTCGCGGCGGGAGATTGAAACTTGATATGCATGAATTGGATGAAGTTTTGCGTTATGGTGCAAAACATATGGTCAAAAAAGGATTTGGTACGCAAGAAGATTTAGATCATTGCCAAGAGGGTGGCTGCATGGAAGTTGCGCGGCCTGATTTGGTGACTGATCGTGCAAAGCAACGTGGTGCAGATCAGTTGGGTACATTGGGGTCAGGTAATCATTTTCTTGAAGTGCAAAAAGTTGATGAGATTTATGATGAAGAAGCTGCCCAAGTGTTTGGTTTACAAAAAGGGTTATTAACGGTAATGATTCATTGTGGATCACGTGGTCTGGGGCATCAAACATGCACTGATTATGTGCGCATTATGAACAAAGCAATGCCAAAATGGGGTTATCAATTGCCCGATCGAGAATTAGTGTGTGCACCATTTTTGTCTCAAGAAGCTCAAGATTATTATTATGCAATGGCAGCAGCGGCAAATTTTGCATGGGCAAATCGTCATATGATTGGAGTTTGGGTACGGGAAGCATTTAACAATGTAGTTACCAATGTGAATTTGACAACTGTGTATGATGTTTCACATAATATTGGCAGTGTTGAAACGCATAATATTAATGGTAAAGAAAAGCGCCTTATTATGCATCGTAAGGGTGCAACGCGTTCATTTGGTCCGGGGCATCCTGAAGTTCCTAAGCGCTATCGTGATGTTGGTCAACCGGTGTTGATTCCGGGAACCATGGGCACAAGTTCATATGTTTTGGCAGGTACCAAAGAAGGGATGGATGTTGCATTCGGTTCATGTTGTCATGGTGCAGGCAGACGTTTATCACGTACTGCAGCAAAAAAAATGGTCCGTGGACCTGCATTGCGCAAAGAGCTTGAAGATCATAATATTATTGTTCGTTGCGATTCGGATAAAGGTTTGGCCGAGGAGGCACCAATTGCCTATAAAGATGTAGATTCGGTGGTTAATGTCGTACAAAATGCAAAAATTGCACGTAAAGTTGCACGATTAGTGCCGGTTGCCGTTATTAAAGGTGGATGAATTTAAAAAGGGCTACACATCATGCAGCCCTTTTTAAATTGAAGATCTTGCTTGGTTGCTTATTTTTTATCTGCTTCTAGTAGCTGTCTGTGACGATTGTAAGTGCATCGATCATGTTCTTTTGTGCCTGGTCGGTAGTTTCTTTTACATTCATCCGAAGCTTGCTTTCCTAAAACCTGAAATCTTTGTGCTCGGCGTATAGCTTCAGGATTATCCCCTGAAACTTTATAGGCAAAGATTCCTGCTGAACTCATAAGAACCAATGTGCATATCATTTTTAGAAATTTCATAACGATCTCCTTTTGTTATGATTAATTTAATAAACATATTGCGTTTATCTACCGCAACATGATTTTTTATTATTGTTGTTTTGGCCAACATTTTTTTGAGTATTATAATTTGACTGAGTATTGTTTTGTGCTTGAGCATTATTTGCTTTTACTTTTTCAACGCATTCATCATATTCTTTTGTTCCCGGTTCAAATCCATGCAATACCGAGCATGTTGAATGTGGATCACTGGTTTGGGTTACGGCATAAAGAGCACCTGAGCTGATAATGCTTAATGCGATTATGGTAAGCTTTAATTTCATACTATTTTTCCTTTAATTGTTAAAACTTATACTTTTATTATTTCATATCTGTACTTTAATTATATATGTTATGTAGCCAATTCGGCAATAGTTTGTTGTGGCATTTGGGGTGACTAGGTAATAAATTACCAGAAAATTGATATTATTTACCTAATAAATCAGGGAGATTTTCTTGGATTTGGGCAGTTTTTTAGGGATAAAATAGCAAAAAAAGCTGATATCAGATGGTTTCTTCATGAATTTCTATATTTTGCTGAATAAGCCATATTTTCCATTTATGAGGAATTGTCTGTTTTGAGCTTACTTGGTATATGCAATTACAATCATGTACTTGATTGTAATGTTCAACTAACGCTTGTTGCTCAATGAACTGTTTTTTCAATTTACTTGAGCTTTGGTGCCAGGTAATATTTTTGCATTCAACCATATGCTCATCAGTTTGTATATCGATTTCACGCGAAAGAGTTCCGTCCGTGAGGATTTTGTTGAAATGCTTTATTGTTTCATTTTCTTCATATAGCGAAATTGCTCGTTCAATTTCATATGCATGTCCTTTTATCATGATTTCATTATGTGTATCAGTTACTAAGCGTAATGTTTCTATGTATCCGGGTGTATTTAAAAAAAGTGTTGCCGATAGCATGAGCATTGATCGATAAGAATGTAGATGTGCAGAAAGTTTTTCTAAAGATGAAAGTGTTTCGGTTAGTGCATCATCGGACTTGCTTTGTTCTGTTTTTTTAAATTGAGAGAAGGTTCCGGCAGTAGTTTTTTTAGAAATATTTTTTTTGAGAATGGCATGTGTCGTACGTAATATTTTTGGTAAATTACATTCGGCAGCTTGGGCTGTGAAAAATACGATAAACAGTAAACTGTGTTTCATTGTTACTCCTTTTGTTGAGTTAACATAGTTTTAGTTTATTTTACGTATGGATGTAAAGTTTTTTAGGTGTTTTGAGTATATGGAGAGTGTAAGTGTCAGACAGTTTGGGACCATTTTTGGTACACTTAAATAGTGGCTGGTTACAGGTGAAAAGGTTAAAAAATGGAATCAATTAAGATTATTCCTGTATGCTTTTATAAAGAAGATTCAGGTAATGAGCCTGTTCGAGAATGGTTATATGAACTTACTGCAGATGATAGAAAAAACATTGGGAAAGATATTAGAATAATACAGATAGATTGGCCTACAGGAGCTCCTTTAGTGAAGCCTTTAGGTGGAAGATTAGGAGTCGATTAGATAATCGCATTGCACGTATAATATTTGTATTTGAAGAAGGCACAATGATTTTGCTTCATGGATTTATAAAAAAAGCCAAAAGACACCAAAAAATGATTTAGATCTTGCTCGTAAAAGAGCTAAAAAATTATAGCGGAGAAGACGTGAAAAAAAACAAACATATAGGCTCTAGTTTTGAGAATTTTCTTGAACAAGAAGGAATTATGCAAGAGGTTAATGCTGTTGCTGTCAAAGCAGTAATTGCTCATCACTTGCAAGAATACATGGTGAAAGAGCATATTACTCAAACAGTGATGGCAAAACGATTAGGTACAAGTAGAACTGGATTGAAAAGACTTCTTGATCCTACAAACAGCTCAATAACTCTTTTAACACTTAATCGAGCAGCCGATGTTTTAGGTAAAAAAATTGAGATAAACTTGGTAGACTCAATCTCAAAAAAATGATTTGTAGTTTTACTTACCTAAATTACCAAATTTCTTATTTTGTGCACGCCTGATCATTTCAGCTTTAAACGCTTCCCGGTCTTTTTTTGGATCGGGTAATGTTTGATGAGCAATTGAGGGTCGTGTTTCAGATAATTTTTGCTGTTGGATCTGTTTTTGGGCACGTTCATTTTCTGTAATGATTTGTTCAATTTCTGTATGATTCATACCTGTTTGTGCAAGCATAGTGCGTAAATCAGCTTGAGGATCGGCTGCATATAAAAAAGTTGCATGAAGTGAAAATAAAAAGATAAAAAAGGGTTGTTTCATCAATATTTTTTTCTTGAAATTAATTATGTACATGAAATTGCACAAAGAGGTTTTTCCAAAAAAGCTTGCTGCTTCCCGGCATTGGTGGTTTGAGGAGTCCATTTTTGAGTACATTAATACGTTGCATGATAATAGTATGGTTGTCATTATTTTCAATCGCTTGTTTGTATTTGTTCATCCAAAAAGCAAGTAGTTGATCAATAAGGTCTATGCTTTGTTGCTCATTGATACTATTTTTTTGAATATACTGTAAAAAAATAAGTGGATCAGGAGGGGCGGTTGATGTGAAATTGTTAAACAGTTGTTGCAATTGGCCGGAAAATGTATCTTTTGTGAATGTATGGATAATACAGCGTGATTTGATAGTGGGTAAAATATATTCTGTGCGTTCAGCACATAAAATAAAATGATAGCCTTTGGGTGGTTCTTCAATTGATTTGAGTAAACTATTGGCGCATTGTTTGCTCAAAAAATCAGCTTTTTGCAAAATAAAAAAACATTCATCATTGTCAGGTAGTGAAAAAGATAAGCGTTCATGAATTACTTTAATGTCATCGAGGGTATACTGTTTTTCCGGATTAATCCAGATAACGGCATGATGTTGTTGTTCGCGTATTTGCTTGCATGAGATGCATACACCGCATCCCTCGTCTGTACAAAATCGTTTTTGCAGATAAGGAATGATCTCTATAATTAAATTATCGTGTGTACCGGTCCACAGTTGTGCCGGTGGTAATGTGTCTTTTTTCATACAAAGAAAGCCATGGGGTTAAAGCAGATAACGCTTCTTGCAATATTGTTTGTTTATCATATATTCCATTAACTATTATAACATCTTTACGATTATTAAAAAGAGTACAAAAGCCATTATGAACATGCTGCATAAACTGTTCATGTTCTTTTTCAAAAGTGGTTAATGTTTCATTGCGTATGATTAAACGCTCGCGTGCAATTTTTGGATCAGTATTGACAAAAATAGTAACATCGGGGGTGTAATTGCACATTGCCCAGGCATTTACTGTATTAATAAAATCGATATCGATACCACGTGCAACTCCTTGATATACAACCGAAGAATCTGCCATACGATCTGAAATAACAATTTTATTTTGTTGTAATGCGGGAATCACTTTTTCATTAAAATGCTGTGCACGATCTGCTGCAAATAATAAAAATTCTGCTTTTGCACAAATAGGTACATTTTGATTTTGCACAATAGACCGAATGCTTTTGCCCAGCCCTGAGTCACCAGGCTCTTTTGTGAGTAAAACAGAATATTGTCTTTCTAACTGCGTGCATAAAAGTTTGGCAAGCGTACTTTTGCCTGATCCGTCAATGCCTTCAATTGATATTAATAAACCATTAGTTTTCATTTTTTTGCCTTGCAATAAA
Organism: Candidatus Dependentiae bacterium; assembly: GCA_040878395.1. Lineage (NCBI taxonomy): Bacteria > Candidatus Babelota bacterium. The sequence continues at coordinate 50,055 of JBBDMI010000008.1, forward strand.
TCATCTGTTGAATAAAAATGAGTATAACATGTTATGTTAGTATATAAGAAAATAAAATTTTTGCTTCAAGCAAAGGTAAAAGATTATGAATAATATAATAAATGATGTATCTTCGGCAGAACGTATGCGTTTTGATAAGCTTATAGATTCAATTACAAAAAATGGCAAATTGATGACATTGGGTCACTTATTAGAATGGTCAGCGAAAAAATATGGTGATCGCATTGCGCTCATATGTCGTGATGAGCAAATTAGTTTTAATCATCTGTTTGCGCGTGCCTGCATGTTTAGTGAATTATTGCGTCAAAAAGGAATTAAGTCGGGCGATAGTGTATTGGTATGGCTTGAAAACTCAATTGAATTTTATATTGCCTATTTTGGTGCTTTGCAAATAGGTGCAATTGTTGCACCGCTGAATGTATATTTAACTGAACGTGAATTGACGCATATAATCAAAGATGCAGATGCACAGATAATGGTGACGTCTCAATCATTTTTAGAACGTTTAGGGGATCAACAAATTCAAGTTCCTATATTGCTCAAAGAGGATGCAATTAAATTAGATAAACCTATTACAACCGATAAATGTGTTATTACTGATAAAGATCCTGATGTATTAACGTTATTATTATATACTTCGGGTACAACAGGATTGCCAAAGGGAGTAATGCTCAGTTCTCGTAATGTATTAACAAATGCGATGCAAGCAATTGCGCGCCAAGAGTTTAAACGTTGTAAAGTATTGTGTGTATTGCCATTGTTTCATAGTTTTGCACAAAATGCATGTATTTGGACGCCGTTGCTTTATGGTTGTACCGTGATTGTGGTTCCTAAAGTTGATCGACGTTTAATACTTGAAGGTTTGGCAAAAAAACCGTCAGTATTTTTGGGAGTTCCAGCTTTATATGGACTGTTATGTTTAATGAAAACAGCACCCCTTGCCGGTATTGAACTGTTTGTTTGTGGTGGTGATGCATTGCCGGATAAAATTCGTTCTGCATTCGGCTTAATCTATAATCGTAAGATTTGCAACGGTTACGGTTTAACTGAAACTTCACCATTAATTTCTATTGATTTAGATGATATGACAGAACCGACTAATTGTGTCGGCACGCCATGTATCAACGTGCAAGTGCAGATTCGTGATGAGCAAGGCAATGTGTTAACTCAAGGGCAAGTAGGTCAATTATGGGTAACAGGCCCCAACATAATGCTTGGTTATCACAATGCGCAAGAAGCAACCGATAAAGTATTGAAAAATGGCTGGTTCGATACCGGAGATCTTGCATATATTAATCGACGTGGCAAAATTGTTATTGCCGGACGGGAAAAAGATTTGATTATTCATAAAGGCTTTAATATTTATCCGCAAGAAATTGAAAATGTGTTATTGAGTCATGCTGATGTAATTCGAGCTGCAGTGATTGGTAAAAAAGAAAATGCAGTAGGTGAAATTCCTATTGCGGTTGTGCAAGTAAGGACTGAAAGTTCTACATTGATATCGGAATTGAAAAAGCGCTGTAAGGAGCAGTTGGCAGCGTATAAAATTCCAAAAGATATTATCGTGGTCAAAAGAGATCCACCATTGACGGCAACGGGTAAAATAAATAAGAAAAAGCTCAAACAGCAGTTATTTACCGATGAAGAAAATTAAACTTATTCATGTGACTTCCAGTTTGCAAATGGGCGGTGCAGAACGAACGCTATTTAATATTGTAAAGCATTTACGCGATCAGTTTGATCAAACCGTTATCTATTTTAATGATGGTCCATTTGTGCAAGAGTTACAAGATTTGGGCATTTCCGTTATGCACATAAAAGGGTTTGCTTTTCGTTATGATCCATTCTTTTTTTGGCGTTTGTATAAAACATTGAAACAGCAAAATCCTGATGTTATACACACGCTGTTATGGGCAGCAAATGTGTCGGTACGTATTTGTGCAAAGTTGCTTGGAATACCATTTGTTACCGTTTATCATAATAATGTGGAGCAAGACGGTGGTATCCGTTCATTTATTGATACGATTACCTTGCGCTTTGGCAAAAAACAGATTGCTGTTTCAGAGCAAGTTGCGCAATCACTCAAAAAAAGAACAACTTGGTTGCCGGCATCAAACATTGAAGTTATCACTAATGGCATTGAAGTTCCTCAATTAAGACGAGTTATAAAAAGAAACGAACTTGGTATTGATGATAATGCATTTGTTATTGGTGCGGTTGGAAGGTTTGTGCCGGTTAAACAGTTTGATTTTTTATTGCGTTCGAGTGCAAATGTAATGAAGGTGCACAAGCATGTTTATTTACTTTTGGTTGGGACGGGTATTTTAGAACAAGAGTTGCGTAGTCTGGCTTGTCAGTTAGATATTTCGGATAAGGTTATATTTGTGGTGGGCAAGTCTGCAATCGATTATTATCCATTGTTTGATTGTTTTGTTCAAAGTTCTGATAAAGAAGGAATATCTATTGCATTGCTTGAGGCAATGCATTTTTCATTGCCATGTATAGTTATGGGTCATTTTTATGTTCATCCGGTTATTACTCATGGCTTTGATGGTTTTGTGTGTCCTGTTGGTAATGGTTCGATTTTGGAAGAATATGTTAAGGTGATCATTGAACAACAGAAGCATATTTTGGCTACTATTGGCGATCAGGCAAAAAAGACGATTTGTAATCAATTTGAAGTTAAAATAATGATTCATAAATACGCAATATTGTTTAAAGATTTATGTAAGAAAAATACAAAGTGAATTATGATTTGTATCTCCAATAGTGCCTTCTACTCGGATCAAAAAACTGATGGCAAAAGTTTGCTTTTTAAAAGAATATTGTGTACCATTATAACATCAATTAACTTAGATAACCTCCATTTCCCCTATCCATGACGTTCTGTCAGGATGGGGGTAACTTTTATTTAGTACATGAAAAAACAGAAACAACGTTTATATCCTCATGTTCAGCATGGGCGTTTTTATAATTATCCAAACGAAAATCCTGAAGGTTTTTTTTTCAGGTCTTTTTATATTTACTTAAAATCATATATTAATCGTTTTTTTTATCATCCGAATACTTCCGAATGGCAAATGCAATTGAAGCCTATTGTTCGTAGTGCAAAGCCGGTTATTACTTGGATTGGACATTCGACATTCTTAATTCAGATGAATGGCATTAATATTTTAACGGATCCAATTTTTGGTGATGCTACTTCTCTGTTTCCTCGTATATTGCAACCGGGTATAACGCTTGCTCAATTGCCGCCTATCGATTATGTTGTTATATCGCATAATCATTTGGATCATATGGATGAGCCGGCATTAACGGTATTGAAAGAGCGCAATCCGTATTGTCGTTATTTAGTTCCTTTGGGCGACAAAGCTTGGTTTGACAAGCGTGCATTTACTCATGTACGTGAATATACGTGGTGGCAACAGGACAGTTTTGTGTTATCAGATATTGTTACCGATAGAGTTACTTTTACTTTTTTACCGGCGTTTCATTGGTCTCAACGAGGTATGTTTGATAAGAACAGATCATTATGGGGTAGTTGGATGATTGAGATTGGCGGAAAAAAAATCTATTTTGGTGGTGATACTGCATATGCAAAACATTTCAAATCTATTGGTGTTGAATTTGGTCAGATTGATTGTGCAATTTTGCCAATTGGTCCATGTGAACCACATAAGTGGATGAAATATTCACATGCAAATGCGTATGAAGCTTTTCAAGCTTTTAAAGATTTGAATGCTCATCATTTTATTCCTATGCATTGGGGTACTTACTATTTTGGTACTGATACATTTGATATGCCTATAAAGTTGCTTAATCATGCTTGGCAATCAGCAATCACTAACAAACAGGTTTCCCAAGAACAGTTGCACATTTTACGTGCAGGCCAACGTATTGATTTACCACTGGCTTCAGATATGCCAATTATTGAATTACCAAAAGAAATTCAGCGTTAATTGTTAACTGAGTAATGCTGTGAACATTTTTAATATCTAATGCTGTCGAATGAAAGCATATTCCATAATCAGGATGTAATTTAATCAATGTTTGGTCAAGCTTCAAACAATTTTCATTGTCCATTTTGTCATCCCTGAAGGGGATCCAGCGGTGACTGGTATAATCTCGACATTAACTGGGCTAAAAAAGTTTGTTCGTTTAGAAAATGATTGGTTTCCAATTGAATATATACAAAATAAGCGTAATGTAACCATTTGTTTTTAAATTTTACTTTATAATATTTTTAGATAATGCACACCATTGATTAAGACTTTATTGACACTAAGCCGGTTACCGCTGGATCCCCTTCAGGGATGACAAGATGGACAAATTGCTTTGTTTTTTGTGCTTGGATTATTACATTTTGTTTAAGAATTGTTTGAACATATTTGATGACAAAATAGAGAATTATTTCATCTATAATAATCATTACTATACAAAAAATGTTTAAAAACTGTTCACACATATTTAACTGAGTAATGTGTATAGAGACAATCCAATTGTTGCCAAACCACATCCAATAGCAGCTAATCCATAATACATAGCTTTTTTACGAGAAGTATCTTCAATTGATTTGCATTCAGCTTTGTTTTTGTTATGTAATAATAATGGCAATGGGTGGCTTGAATTCGGTACATCCCAAATAATATTTCTAAAGTGATCATCTATTTGTTCAGCAAAGCTATGATTACTATAACTGTATCCTGCAGTTGCTAAAGTTCCGAGTGCAGATAAGCCAAGCGCAATGTTAAGTTTATTTACAGCATGCATGGATGAGATTGGAATTAAGCAGATAAAGCTTAGAATTATTTTTTTATTCATAGTTATTATTACTTCCATTTTAGATTTGCTTTAATGTATAATATTACGTTTTCTTAGTAAGCATTCGATGGAATGAGCAATAATACGTGCACTTGCACTAGTATAGCCACCTGACAACACCATTGTGATTGGAATATCATGCTGTTTCGCTTGTTCAAAAACATAATCGTCACGTTCGATAATCGCATCTTCTGAGATGTCCATACGTCCTAGTGGATCTTCTTTATAGATATCAGTTCCTGCATTATAGATAATAAAATTTGGTTGTTCATTCTTTATAATTTCTGGAAGCTTTTCTTTTAATTTATTTAGATATTCAGTGTCTGATGGAACGCGTGGGCCTAAATGCCATTCTGATTCAAATACAACAGGATAAGTGATATGTTTCTGATTTCTTCCATGAGGATAATTTTTTCTATACATATCAAAAGTTTTAATGCGATCATCATCTTTGCAGCCTTCTTCGTGACCATTTCCTTGATGTGCATCTAAATCAATAATTAATACTTTCCAGTCAGGGTGATTATCAAGGATTTTTTTTGCAGCAAGTTGTATATCACCATAAAAACAAAAACCACCGCCATGATCAGTTTCTGCATGGTGGTAGCCACCAGATAGATTTATTGCCCATCCATTATCAAGAGCTAACTCAGTTGCACGAATAGTACCACCTGTTGCTAAACGCATAGGGCGTAATAAGTATCGCTGCAATAGCCAATTGGGTATGAACTTTAATGGGTATATCTCGGCAATACGAGCAACTGTTGTGGAATCATTTAAAGAATCTAAATAACGTGCTGTATGTACAGATTCAAGGTCAGATCGTGTAACCTCTTGGGGTTTATAAAATTGGCCTGGATGAATGCCTAAGCGTGTAAGTGCTTTGTGTATTTTAGAATATTTACAACTATCAAAAGGATGCAGTTTTTCTATACCAAAGAAACTGACATCATACTTTTGATGATAAACAATAGGAATTTTTTTGGTTTCAGTTTTTTCTCGTGCTTTTTGTTTCCATACCTTTGTATGCATAGCTAATGGTGATAATATGAGGCTTATACCTATCAAAAATAAGATTTTTTTCATTGCGATATCCTTTATGAGAAAATTTCTCGAATTGTATATTTAGATTATATTTTTTTACATATTTCGTCAAAAGCCCTAAGTCTAGAAATGCCAATTCAATAGGATTTTAGATGTAACTATGTGTAAAGCATTGATCTATATAATTCTATTTGAATATAATTTTATTATAAAGAAAGTATTAATCAAAGAATGATTATGCATCAATGATTTATGGGGAATTTATATTCATGAAAAAAAAGTTATGCCTGGTTTTGTGTTTAATGATGCATAATGTGCATGGTTATATTTATCAAGCGGTTGTTATGCGTAAATGGCAGCCTGATTTTAATCGATTTCATTATTTTATTGGCTTGGGTGATCTACATGATAAAAAACATCCATCAAATGGTGAGCATGTACAAAAGCTTGAACAACTATTGGCTAATACACAAAAAGATGATTTAAAGTTATTTACTGAAGATTTAAGTGCTGCCAATAGTGATGGTCATTATGTGGTTAAAGGTTATTTGATTAATTCTCGTGGTGGTATTCTTGGCGGATTGACCGACAAGTGTCGCACCTTTGGTATTGATGTCGACAATCTGGAATATCGTTATGCGAGAGTTTGTGCATTAGGGCCGGTGTTGAATAATCGAGATAAAAATATATTTGATCTTGCATCTACGTGTAAAATAAATATTGGTGATTTTACCAATGAAATTTATGATGAATTGGATCGTATTGCATTGTTTCAAGATGGTGCACAGTGCAATGGTTGGTATAAAAAAAATATGCAAAACATTAAACGAAAAATGCGTGATTTAGATTGGCCATCTTGCCAAAATGCACATATTGCTGAATATTTATCTTGCATGAACAAGCCTCTTGTGCCTTTTATTAATCATTTGCTTACTTTTGATGCAAGTATTTTGGATATGAAGATGGTACATGAGATCACACAGCATACAGATAAAGAGCGCATTTGTGCAATTGCAGGTGGTTCACATATTGATCGCGCAAGTAAGGTATTGAAAAAAATAGGTTATAGTTCTGTTTTTCAAGCAAAACCTACATTTCAAAGAGTTTCAAACATTGATGTAGGTAATGTGCAAAATATGCAATCAAAACCTCAGCCTATCTCATTGGATCTATTGCAGAAATTTTTCTAAAAAATGAGAAAAGCCCCAAGAACTGGGGCCCCTCAAAAGGATGAGATAATTTTTGTTAACCCCAAAGGGCTCTTTTCATGCGCCCAAAAAATCCAATATTTTCTTCTTTTGGTGTTGCATCTTCAACTATTGTGGGCTTTTGTTTTTGAGGAAGTTCTAGATCTGCAGGTGCAGGTTTATTTTGTAATTCTGCTAATGATCTACGATTTTCATTTACACCTTTAAGGATCGTTCCCATATCTTGTCTGATTTCTTTGCGTGTAGCTTTGCCTTCAGTTTGAATCAGTTGCATAAGATATTCTTTTACATTTCTTAAAAGTGAACGAGTGGTTCTGCCTTCGTATCGCACATTGTACATTAAGTTATGATAGATGCTGTATATGGTATAAACAGTGAACGTTCCGCCTGCAATCAACAAAATCGGTTTCTTGTTTTCCCATGCCCATGAGCCGGCATCACCAAGTGAACTAATGTCATATAGCGATGTTCTGCTTTGAGGGATGAGATTAGTTTTTTGTGTAAATAAAGCAAATTGTGCTGAAAGCTTTGTGATTTCTTTGCCTTGTGTTTCCACAGCTTGAACTAACTGATCTAGTGGCATATCTGTTGTATGAGATAGATTGACTATGCATGAAGAAAATAATAAAAATAAGACTGATTTTTTAATAACCATAATATAACCTTCCATCTGTTTTATACGTTCCATTTATCACGTATAATTTAATTATTACATAATCAATGAAAAAGTCAATTGCTGCTCATCATTAGATGTCGAAGGTGCCGCACTATTTATTTCTATTTGAAAACGTTTTGATCGGTAATAGTTGAAAAAAGCGTGTTTACATGTTATGTTTGCTGCCCGTACATATTTCCATTTTTTTACCAAATTCTAGGGAGAGAGGCATGAAAAACAGTATGCGTAATCTGCTCAAAGAGGATCGACTTTTTTCTGCTAACAATGATTTTAAGGCTAATGCTCATGTGAAAGATCGATCGTTATTTCTTCTTGCCGAACAAGATTACCTAGAATATTGGCAACAGGAGGCTGAAAATCTTCATTGGTTTAATAAATGGGATCAAGCAGTTAAATGGAGTCCTCCTTATACACAATGGTTTGTTAATGGTAAAACAAATGTTTCATATAATTGCCTTGATAGACATATGCCACAGCTCAAAGATAAAGTTGCTTTTTTTTGGCGAGGTGAATCAGAAAGCGATGAGTTATCATATACCTATGGAGATATGTATGAACGAGTACAAGAATGTGCAAATGGACTCAAAAAATTGGGTATAAAAAAGGGTGATCGTGTTGCCATTTACATGCCGATGATTGTTGAAGCGGTTATTGCGATGCAAGCATGTGCGCGTATTGGTGCGATTAGTACTGTGGTTTTTGCCGGATTTTCATCTCAAGCTTTAGCCGATCGTATTAATGATGCACAATGTTCATTAGTTATTACGGCAAATGGTGCATCGCGCAAAGGAAAAGAAATATTACTAAAAAATCAGGTTGATGATGCATTGCAAGAATGTGCAACCGTTGAACATGTAATGGTTTTTACTCACACACAAGCTGAATGTTCAATACAATCTGATCGAGATGTCTGGTATCATGAATTGGTTTCTGATGTTGAAAAAGTTTGTCCTGCTGAATTGATGGATGCGGAAGATCCACTGTTTATTTTATATACATCCGGCACGACAGGAAAACCAAAAGGTATCGTGCATACAACCGGTGGTTATATGGTCGGTGCCTATACGACAACAAAATATGTTTTTGATGTACAAGATGAGGATGTCTTTTGGTGTACCGCAGATGTCGGCTGGATTACCGGACATACCTATGTTGCTTATGGTCCAATGCTTAATGGTTTGTCTCAAGTTATGTATGAAGGTGCGCCACATTATCCGCACAAAGGAATTTTTTGGCAGATCATTCAAGAATATAAGGTTTCAATTTTTTATACAGCTCCGACAGCAATTCGTATGTTTAGCAAATGGGGAGCTGATATATTAAAGCGGTATGATTTGAGTTCATTGCGTTTATTGGGTTCTGTTGGTGAGCCACTCAATCCTGAAGCTTGGATGTGGTATTATGAACATGTTGGTAACAGTAATTGTTCAATTGTTGATACATGGTGGCAAACGGAAACCGGTTCGATTATGATCACCAATTTGCCTGGTATTGATGATCAAAAACCTGGCTATGCGGGAAAACCTTTGCCTGGGATTTCTGTAATTTTATTAGATGAATTTGGCAATGAAATATCAGATGGTTCAGGATTGCTTGCTATAACAAAACCGTGGCCATCTATGATGCGAGGTTTGTGGGCAGATAATGATCGCTATATAAGTAGTTACTTTAAAGCGCCAACATTCGATACCTATTATTGTGGTGATGCAGCAGCAAAAGATGAGCATGGTAATTATATGATCATTGGTCGAGTTGATGATGTTATAAATGTAAGTGGTCATCGTATTGGCACTATGGAAATTGAATCTGCAATGGTTGATCATGAAGCTGTAGCTGAAGTTGCAGTTGTGCCAAAGCCGCATGAAATTAAAGGTGAAGCAATTATTGCATTTGTGATATTAAAAGAACACATTATTCCTGATGAACAGTTAAAAAATGCATTACAACAACATGTAGTTAAAAAAATTGGTGCCATTGCTCGCCCTGATCAAATTGTGTTTACTCATGATGTGCCCAAAACACGTTCGGGTAAGATTATGCGGCGGTTATTACGTGAAATGGTGCATGACATACCATTGGGTGATATGACTACATTGGCAAATCAAGAAGTAGTTTGCGCTCTTAAAGATCATTATATATTACAGGGATAGATAGCTGGAAAAGATGATTATATGCCAGTTTCAGGCTGGACAATTAATGTTTCCTATATATACTTATGATGTTATATGTTTTTTAATATTAATTTCAGGAAGAAAAGTATGTATATAATTATAATGTTACTTTGTTGTTGTGGATCGCCTTTTTTGAATGCTTCAGATCATTATGAATTGTCAGGTGGTCAAATGACCATTGCAGGGCTTAAAAAAGCTCATACTGCTGTAACAGTGACTAGATCTGTTACTGAAAGTGATATTGAATGTATTTTTCAAGATTCCGCTGATTTTATTTCAAAAGATAATAGAGTAATACCTAATGAAAATGTAGTTTCATTTTTAGTTCAATGGTTTAATTTTCCGGCGCAAGAAGATGATCGAAAAGAAATTTTTCGTTTGAATGAAAACAAAGATTCTGTAGCTCAGAGTGAAATGCAACAATATTTCGATGTATTATTGGTTAAGTATGAGTCTTTATTACCTGATTGGAAATAAGTTAGTCCATAAAAAAAATGTTTAACAAAGATAATAAGCCGCTACTGATATTCAGTAGTGGCTTGTTGTTTTTTTATTGTATAGAGATCGTTATTTTTTTCATCTTTAGCGTATACATGTTTTGACAGGTAAGCTCTACCTGAATCGCCGAATATCATAATGCCAAGATCGTTATCAGTAAAATATTTACGCGCATAATCTAATCCTGCCCATGCAACTGCTGCGCTACTTGGGCCAACAAGTATGCCATATTCATGAGCAAGTTGTTTCAATAAAGGCAAAGCCTCTTCATCTTTTATTAATATAATTTCATCTACAATAGTTTCATCAAAGACAGGTGAGATAAAATCCATGCCCATGCCATCAACATTATATGGTTTAGGTTTGCCGTTTGTTGCGCGATAGGAATTGATTGAATCCATTGCCAATACTTTAATATTTTGGTTTTGTTCTTTCAAGAAACGTCCTGCACCTGATACCGTTCCGCCGGTGCCCGATGCTGCAAAATAATGAGTTACACTGCCTTCAGTTTGTCGCCAAATTTCAGGACCAAGTAAAGTATAATGTGCTTGCGCATTTGCGATATTAAAATATTGATTAGGCATGAATGAGTTAGGAGTTTGTTTGTGCAGTTGTGCAGCTTTACTGTGATAGCTGTTTGGATCTTCAAGGCAATCGGTATTGGGACAGATTTCAACCTGTGCGCCAAAAGCTTTGAGTGTTTCCAGTTTTTCTGTGCTAATTTTTTCTGAAACACAAATGATAACATGGTATCCTTTTGCGGCGCCAATCATCGCTGTTGCAATTCCTTGATTACCGGACGATGCATCGATTATCGTGCCACCAGGTTTAATTTTGCCCTGTTTTTCGGCCTGTTCGATCATGAAGAGTGCTGAGCGATCTTTTACGCTTCCACCGGGATTGAGATATTCTAATTTTGCAAATAGTCTACCGCGTGGTACTTCAATTTGAACAAGCGGTGTGTTTCCTATGGCATGAAAAATTTTTTTGAACATGATATGCATTCCCCTCGTTTTTTTTCAATTATGGAACATGCGGTGATATAAATCAACATGTTGTGCAATCATTTGTTCATTTTTAAAATCAGAAAGATCATCTTTGCATGCACTTAATTTTTGATAGGTGTCTTTTGTTTTGGTTAATTTGAGCATCCCATCAGCAAGTTTTTCCCAATTTTGTTGTTTGTATAACAAACCATTTTGACCATCTATAATAATATCTGCAATGCCGCCGGTGTTATAACTCAGTACCGGTAACTTTAGTAAACGTGCTTCGACAATTGCGCATGGTAAACCCTCCCACAATGAGCTGAGTACAAATGCATGCCAATTGAGCATAAAGGGTGCTACTTTCTCTTGCCAGCCATGCAGTGTAATAACATTAGTTAATGTGTGCTGTGCAATCCATTGTTCAATTTCATTGCGTAATATGCCATCGCCTATAATTTCCAGTCGGGTATGTTTATTTTTTTTGTGTACTTGTTCGAATGCTTTGAGTAGGTCAAATATATTTTTTTGTTTTTTAAAACATGCAATGGTGCCAAAAATGAATCGGTGTTTTTCGTCTGGAAAGTCGGTGCAGAGGCGAGCCGGCACATAAAATTGTTGCCAATCGATTGCGGCACGAATAATAGAATGTTTTTTTGCAAAATTGTGTAAACTTTGCATGCCGGTTTTTACATCTTGTGATGAAACGCACACAAAATGTGTTGTGATGAAACTGGTTAACCATTCGACGATTTTTATTGTAAAGCGAACAAAAGCTGGCTGATGATTATGAAATGCAAATCCATGAATAGTGTGTACTCTTTTTTTTATACCCGCAAAAAATGCAGCCCATCTGCCAAGTAAGCCGGCTTTTGTACTATGGGTATGTACAATTAAGTTAGGATATTTTTTTTTGAGAGTATGCAATTTTTTTATTAATACAAAGAAGCAATAGAGTTCTTTGAGTATGCCGGTTGCTTTTATTTCACGTGTGAGTTCATCAAGTAAAAAAATATCAGAATCTTGTTTAACAATATGTGTGAGAGTGCCCTCTTTTCCTGAAATTAACATACTATGTATGTCATGTGTGCGAACACCATTAAGTAATGCTAAGCATACCTTTTGTGCACCACCGAGTTCCAATTTGGTTATGATATAAACAACATGTAATGTTTTGTGCTTCATTGTTCTTTCTTTTTTAGGTCAGGAGTATTAATGATATTGCAATCAAAAAGGTATAAATTGCACAAGTATCAATTAATCCTTGCGCAAACATACTTACTTTTGAAATAGAACTATATAGTTCTGGTTTTAATGCAATTTGATGACAGGCTGCCGATGCTGTTTTGCCTGATGCAATACCGGGACCTAAAGTCCCAACGCCCATGCAAAATGCTGCACCAATGAATGCAATTCCGGAAAGCATTGTTGGTGTTGATGGAAGAATGATTAGCATAAGTGAAACCAAGAGTGCAAAGATCATTGGGGTTTCAATAATAGCTTGGCTAATAAAAGTAAAAGACATTAAATTATTATATGCATTGCGGTTAATGCCTAATCCGCGACATGCATGTTTTGCAAACACTGCTAAACCGATAGCAGGTCCGATACTGCCCAAACCGATACATAAGCCGGAGGCAACTAAGGTTAATGCTTCAGGTATGGTTGAGATATTGGCAGCTTGTGTACGAATAAAAATGGCAATGATAAAACCAAAAATGATTGGTGTTTGAATAATCGATTGTGTGATGAGCATAAAGCGCAAAATTTTATCTGCAAAGAATGGTTGGCGTGCAATTGCCATACATGCTTCGCGTGCTGGAAATGACGAAGCAAGTCCGATGACAAGTCCGGATAGGCAAATAGCCAATGCAATACCAACTTCTGCGATGCTTGTGGGTAATGTTTGCGATGCCCCTTTGCTGCCAAGCAATAAATAAAATGCAATAGTAACGCCCATGATTGCAGAAGTTTCGATGAGCGCGGTGCCTAAAATAGCAACACGTGCAATATCATTTTGTGCGCTTGGTTGTATGTCGATAGCTTTTAATGCAGCACGACTTGTTAAGCCTTCTCCTAGGCCAACACCTATAGAATTTACACCAACAGTTAATGCAATGGTGCCGTAATGTAAAAAATCACCAATATGTTCTGTCATGGTATACCTTCTTGTTCTTCAGGGAATTCATGCGTAATTGCGGTTGATAAATAGGTGAGCGTAAGCATTGCAAATACAAATGCTTGAATAACTCCTTCAAAAATACCAAAAAAGAGGATAATAAGTAGATTTATGCCGGTAAATGAACCTAAAGCTTCTAACCATGGAGCGCCATAAATTATGCGAAAGTAGATTGCCGCAATGGTGGAGCCACCAAAAATATTACCAAATAAACGGAATGACATGGATATAATAGTTGCGAGTTTACCAATAACATTAAGAGGAAGCATTAAGAAAAAGGGTGCAAAAAATTCTTTAATATAAGTTAAAAGTCCATGAGCTTTTATTGCGTATATTTGTACATATAAGAATGAGATAATGCCAAGTGCTAAGGTGGTATTGAGGTCTCGAGTTGGCTCTTCAGTTCCCGGTATAATTGAGATGCAGTTGCACAACACAATGTATATAAATAAGGATGCAACAAATGCGAAATGTTTTAATGAAAAAAAGCCGAGTGTTTGATCGACCATATCTTTGAATGTCACAATAAATGACATAACAACATAGCGTAATATATCATCAGGATCGCGTTTAATAATTGAACGGATGCATATGCCGGTAACAAAAATTATGGCAAGCACAATCCATGTATTAATTACTGTCGTGCGACTGATGTTAAAAAAAGCATTAGTATAACCAAATTGTGCAAGTGGTTGCCAATAATGCGTATCGAATAAATCAAAGCCTTCCATGGGATATGGCCTTTTTGTGTAAAATGAACGTCCAGAATCCAGTAATAAAACATACCATGGTAAGTATAAAATGAATTTGATCGGTTATCAATAGATAATAACATATCCCGGAAAACAAGCCGATGCGAATTAATGTTGGTATTAAAAAAGTTTGTATAACAGAATTATAGTGTTGTTCAGAAAAAAAAACTCTTCTTCGTTGTGTAACGAAGAAGAGTCCATATAAATAACCGATTAGTAAACCAAAGATGTAATGTAACATGTTGTTTATAACTTTTTAGTTCCTTTGTTTTGCCAGTACTCTGCAAGCAATGATGAAGAACCTGCAACAACCACAAGGCCATTACGTTCATCAACAGAACTTTGAGCAAGTTCAAATGCTTCTTTAAAGTTTTTAGCTGAGCGTGCTTTGATTTTCATGCTTTTAATGTCATTGGTTACTTTTTCAACATTCCATGATGCTGTGTTCATATCACCAGGTGCAGGTTTTACTGGGCATATAATGATATTTCCAGATGTTTTTTTGAAGAAGTAACGAAGCAATTTAAGGAATTCATCAAGCTCTAAGTCGGCGTTATTGCAGCCGATGATTAGGCTTAAGCCTTTAAGCGGACGTTTGTAATGCAACAAGCGAATGCCAAGAAGCAGATTTTTAAATGCATCAAGGTTGTTTGCATTATCAAGTAATACGCTTGGTTTTTCTTTATCAAGCAGTTGGAATCGGCATGGCAATGAGTTTTCAGTTTCACTCCAGAATTGCTCGATGGTTTTTTTAGGATTCAATTCAGCTTGGCGTTTCGCTTCTAATGTAGGGCGTCCACGTTGACCTTTTTGCTTTGCAAGAAGTGAATCAGTTTTTATTTTTTCTTGAGATGCAAAGTTATTGATGAAGATTTCACCAATTCTTTCTGCTAATGCAGCGCAACGGCCATGAAGTTGTTCAAACGGATAACTTAAGGTAGCCAGTTTACGAATAGGCATAGCCCAAGTTCCACCTTTGCTTTCTGCAATTTCAAGCATAGTTTGTAAATTTAATTTACTTTGATCAGCTGAAATTACATGAGTATCTTTTTGCACAGTATGCAATATGCTTTTAAGAACCAATTTATTTTCTTCAGAATCAGGTTCTGTATTCATTGCGATACGTGTGATAGCAGAAATTTTAGGTGAGCAGATACCGGTAGTATAAAGAGGATCACCTTCATTTACTTCGCATAGAGCAACGTCAACTTTGTTTTTATAGAAATAGAGTAAAGCTGTCATGGTTAAAATATCCAAGGAATCAGCTTTAAGATTTTCAGCTTCTGCGCTATTTATAACTTCATTTGCTAAGTCAGTAAATGCTTTATTTGCAATAAAATCATTGTTGATGCAAAAACGTTCATTGTAAGTTAGAACATGTGGTGCATAGAACATGCCCACTTTTAAACCTTCATCATCAAGAAGTTGAGCGGTAAAGTTCATAGTTAAACTTTTTCCATTGCTTCCTGAGACAAAAATAGTATTAAGTTTTTTTGCAATAGAGCCAAGAGCTAAATCAAGCTTTTTAAGGCAAGAGACATGGTTGTCTTCTTTTTTAGACCAATTTTTGTCTAAAAATTCAATAAGCTCATTATAGCTTCTTTGTTTACCTACAGGTACAGCTCCTTTTGGCGACTGCTTGTTAATGTTTTTCATGGTATCTCCAACAAATGCTTTGTCTAATAAGCACCTTGAGTAATAAAATTATCTATTTGTATAAATTGATGTTTTACCCCCAGTTTCTTACTGAGTATAAACATATGCTACATATTTAAATATATACCACTGGCCAAAATTGTCAAACAATCAATAATTACTGCTTTGTGGGATCTTTTTTTACAAAAGAATAATGCTATAATAGTAAGGAATGGCTTTATGATAGTATAAAACAAGGGGTGTTTTAGATGACAACGCCCATTTAAAGGAGTTCTTTGGTTTATGGAATCAGAATTAAAGTGGTATATTCCTGCAGACTGTCTTTTACTTAAAAAGGCTGTTGAACAGGGGGATCTTTTTATTGGATCAACTGATACGGTATTGGGTTTAATGGGGGCAGTTTCGCCTGATACAATTAAAGAAATTGACAGTTTGAAACAAAGGAAAGAGAAGCCGTATCTTGTTCTAGTTGACTCAATTGAGAAAGTTTCAAAAATAGCATATGTAAAACCGCAGATAAAAAAGGGGCTTGAAGAGCTTTGGCCGGCTCCGGTTACCGTTATTTTACCTAAAAGCAAACTGGCGCCTTCATTTGTGGGCTCAGAACAGACGGTGGCAGTTCGAATTCCAAATCATTTAGGTTTATGTAGTATTATTAAAGATTTGCCTTATGGGCTACTTTCAACAAGTGCCAATATAAGTGGTGAGCCGGTGCCATATTCTTTCAGTGACGTATCGGATAGTATAAAAGAAGCGTTGAGATTTTATATTGAAGATGGACAAAAAGATATGAAGGCCTCTACCATAATTGATTTAACCGGTGATACATTAAAGGTCATTCGTGAGGGAACTTATCCTATAGAAAAAATCGAAGCAATTTTTACAGATGTTTAGAAATAATTCATCATGTTTAAATATCTCTATTACATATAAATGGTTCATTGAATATTTGATTCTTCATATTTGTTTGCTTTTAATGTTACCCTTAATACAAAAAGGGGGTTTTGATGAAAAAAGGTTTCACACTTATTGAGTTAATGATTGTTGTGGCAATTATAGCATTTCTTGCTATGGTTTCGATTCCAAGTTTTAAAAAGTTTTTAGCAAAAGCAAAGCGCACTGAAGCACATATGAATTTAAGCTCTTTAGCAACAGCAGAAAAAATTTATTGGGCAGAGCATGGTGCTTATTCAAATGATTTGCAGGCAATCGGTTGGGAGCCTGAGGGCGAAATTCTTTATACCTATGGATTTCCCGGATCAGAAGGCAAAAATTATGTGACCGGTAAATTAGGGGCTTCATCTTCGCATCTATCTGCAGCAAAAGCAAGTACAGAAGGGTTTGTTGTTGTGGCTGCAGGTGATATTGATGGAGATGGTGAAGTTGATGTAATTTCTATTGATCAGAACAAAAAAATAGCTATCATCAAAGATGATTTGGCAAACTAGTATTGCAAGTGGCTTATAATTTGTTCAATAGCATCATGCCATAAAACATAACTCATAGCACCTAACGCCAAAAATGGGCCAAATGGAATTTTGACTTGTAGGTTTTTTCCGGCGATAAAAATATAGGCAATGCTGGTAATTGTACCGATCCAAGAGCCTATAAGTAAGGTAATAAAAATACCTTGTAAGCCAACAAATGCACCAATTAATGCAAGAAGGTCAAAGTCGCCTTCACCCATGCCTTGTTTTTTGGTAATTACATAAAAAACGTGAGCGACAAGAAATAGGGTCAAGTAACCAACAACAGAGCCTATAACGCTTTCTTGTAAAGTTAAAGGTAGCATATCCAAATAACTGAGTGCATATGCACAGGGAATTAACCATAGTGTGGAGACTCGGCTAATAAGCATGTATTCAAGATCAGTGCGAATAATAACAATCAATGCAGAAAAAAAGAATGCATAGGCTGGAAAATAAGTTGGTTCAAAGTAGTATAACAATGTAAATGAAGCTGCAGTTAACAGCTCAATGAATGGGTATAGGAATGAGATAGGCTTTTTGCAGTTGCGGCATTTTGCTCGTAATAAAAGCCAAGAAAGTACAGGTATGTTGTCATACCATACAATAGTTTTTTTACAATGTGGGCAAAATGATCTGGGAGCAACAATGCTTTTGTTGTGCATGAGGCGATATGCTACTACATTCAAGAATGAACCCCAAATGAATGATAATATTACTAAAAATAGTAAAGAATCAATCACCGTCTTCTTGCTCATCAGTTTTTAATTGATCAAGTAGTGCATCTATTTGCAAATGTTTTTCAAAAGGAGCATCGTACTTGAACACCAATTGTGGTGTATATCGAGCATTAATTGATTGTGCAAGAGCTTTGCGCATTGAAGGTTTGTATAAAATTAAAAAGGGCAAAGTTTTTTCAAAATGTTCAACACCTTGTGTGGAGAAAAAAAAGAGTGTGCACATCGATTTATCTTTTGATAACTTTACTCGGTTAAGAGTGATATCTTTTAATCGATCATCATCCATGGTAATGCGTAAATAGAAATTTGATAGTTCACGCAAAAGCAAAGATTCTTTTTGCGCACGTTTAATGTCGGCTAAACTTTTTGCCATGAAATGCCCTTTAAGACAAAACTTTTTTATATGTATTCAACTATATTGTTAGAGTTACTGCTTTGTATAACTAATCGTTATATATACAGTGTTGAACAGATAAAAAAGTTATTTTTTATAGTAATTTTAGGTATGCTCGGCGCATAAGATTATTTTTGATAGCACGAACCAAGCGTTTGCGACGTTTTTGTGTTTGAGGCTCAAAATAGACAAGACGCTTCATATCTCGCACTACACCTTCACGTTCAATCATTTTTTTTAATTTACGAAGGGCTTTATCAACATTAGTTGTTACTTGAACTTCGATGTTTGGCTTTTTCTTAGACATATTGGTTTAAACCTTACCTTTCAGTATAATGAACATGGATATCACTTTTAAGATATTTTATTTGATTTACATGATTTTGTCTAGTATTTCGGAATATTTCATCTAATTAACTTAATCATGATGGTACTGTGACTTTATAGAGTAATTATTATCTTTTAAGTGTTTAAACAGCTTATAATAGATTAATAGAACACATTTAGTGAGAACATGAGCGTTGTGCTTCTAAAACTAAATTGTTGCATAAACGGTGCTTGCCATAAAAAGCCAAGTGAAATATGTGGAGAAATATCATAGTTGAATGCAATGTTTCCCAGTTGATTTTTCCAGGTTGAGATTTCCTCTAATGTTTCAGGTTTAAAGCATGGATCACAGCAGTTTAGGCATATTTTATCATCTTGGTGTTGTACGATCACGTATTGGAAATAAAATGAAAGATGCTCAAGGAATTGGTATGCCCCTAATTTTGCAGCAAAATGCCAGTTCCATCCCGGTGAAATATGCACATCAGTGGTGAATGGGAAAATAGTTTGTTGACATTCATTATTAGGCACCCTAAAGCAACAAAAATCTCTTGGGAAGAAATGTGTAGCACCAATTTCACATCCAACCTCTACTGTTTCAACAAAATCAAAATTTATGCCGGCGGTTCCGCTGATTGAATGATGATCATTGTTCCCATGAGATAAAGCAAATAGTTGGTTTGGATCACGTTCTTTGCCAATAGCAACAGTACCACTTAACATAGCAAACGGCATAACATATAAATCAGGCCAATGGTCAATAATAGTATTTCCTTCATATGCATGTCGCCAGAAAAGATTGAAACGTAAATCTTCTACGGTGGTTAAATGATAACTACTGATATCAAGACATATTTCATCGGAAATGATTTTGAGTTTGTCCATGAGATATTTATCAACATTTTCTTTGGTCAATGCAGGGTTGCATCGATCAAAAGGATTTTCATCGCTAAAGTCTGAGCAATTGGTTAAATTGTTCACGCATGATACTGTATTGCAAATGTCAGAAACACCACCTTGAATATTGAGGCCAACATCTCCCATAATATGAAGATTTAGATCCCAACGAAAACCTCGCTTGCGGTATTTGCTGTCGACAGAAAAAAAACCAAACTGTTCGCATGGATCAACCGGTTGATCACAGATTGGTGGTGTTATGGTTGGGTATAAAGCTTGTTGTGCTTCAAGTAAAACAGGAGGTAAGGTATCGCCTGCCGGAGTGCAACCAAATAGTAAAGGTAGCATGCTCCAACGTCCTTTGATGTCTCCTAAAGGAATGAATTCTTTGAAGTTGTCGCGTGCGGTATCAGCGTTTTGACCAAATGGTGAGAGTGACAAATAAAATGATTGAGGGACATAGCGTTGTCTTTCAATGCCATCTTTATCAATAAAACGTTCTCTTTTATACAAAAAAGTGTATGGATCTAATGTGGTATATATAGGAAATGGATCGTTGCGCGAGTTCATTGTTGGAACTGCGGATAGTGGAGCAAAAAATGAGAACGCAAAAATAGATAAAAGTATATGCTTATAGCTTCTTGATATCATTACTATCCTTTCTATGGATTTTTATTTCATTTTCTACTCATACCATCATTTTGGGTAGTGCGTCAATTTAAATAAGTTCGCACACAATTCCTTCAAGAGCGAAAGCAAAGATTGCCGTTGCTGTTATGATGCCTAAAACTGTTTTGATGTTTCGTTGACTTTGCCACTCTTCTTTTAATGTCAATAATGTCACCATAGACATAACAAATGCAAAGACGATAAATAAAGCTGTTAAATAAAAAAACAGATTTAAGTTATGTAGTGTGGTATAGCTGAACAAAATACAGATGCCGACAAATAGTACAGTCGTCTTTGTACTTACCCATCCTCGTGAAATAATGTTTTTTGTAATATTGTTTTGAGTCTTTTTTACAATGATTTGAAGTAAGCTTCCTGAGGCCCAAATCATGGAATGAATAGTGCCAATTATTGCAGCTAAAATGGAGAAATCAATGAATTTTACTATCCAAGTATAATTTGGAAACAGTTGAATTAATATTTCAGAAATTTTCATATCCGGATGAGTGAAGTAACTGAGTGGTGTAGAGATGATTATTGAACCAATAAATGTGGTATAAATAATGCCTACCAAAATAATTGAATAGGTTAATGCGCGAGGCACATTTTTGGCAGGATCTCGAACAATATTAAACAGAGATGTTGCGCATTCAAAGCCAAAGAAACCAAAGATAACAACACGAGTTGCCTTCATTGCGTTGCCAAATCCATAAGGAGCGAATGGAACCAGATTGCTCCATGAGGCTTTTGTTAAACAAAGAATTGTCGTAATGATCAGAGGGAACACAGTACAAAAGATTAATATATGTTGGCCTAGTTCAGACATTTTTACACCAAACATGTTGAGTGCAACTAAGGCGCAGAGGGTGGCTAGTCCTAAGGTGTTGGCGCTATAATTAGGAAAAAAAGTTTGTAAGTAAGTTCCTGATAATCGGCATAATAATCCCATCGCGATCAACAGACCAATGAAATATGCACTTACCGCAAGCATGCCACCAATATGTCCGCTCCATTGTTTAGCGTAGGTGTAAAAGGAGCCTTCTTGTGGAAAAAGATAGGCGAGTCGGGCTATAGAAACAGCCATAAACCAAATTGATGCTACAACAAATAAGAATGCTAGTATGCCGGCAGGTCCAACATGTGAGGCGATCACTGCGGGTGCAGTGAAGATGCCCGCTCCGATCATAGCGTTTAAGCCAATTATAGTTGCGGTAGCGACACCGATTTTTGAAGGTGTATGTGCCTTATTCATTGGGGTTTTCCTTTTGTACAAATGTAATACAACAATGTATACTTAAAATTACAATATTTTAGTATATCGGATTTTTTTTTTATTGAAAAAGTTTGTGCACATTTACTGCACAATAAGGAAAAGCATATGAAATTTGGTTCGTATTATCAAGCCAAAGTTGAGCCGCCTCAAGCGTGGTTTTTTGTAGGAGTCATGCGTAGTTTTGAACATCTTGCATTCGATCGTACATTAGATAAAGAGCAAAGTGTGTTTGAATTTTTTGTGCCCCAAGATACGGAGGTACATTTTTTAGATTTGATGAGTTATTTTGAAAAAGAAAAAATTGTTTCAGGTTTGAGCAAGAAAGATAATCGTCTTAAAGATCCTAATGAAATTATTTAATGTGAACATATTTTTCAAAATTACCATAAAAAATATTTAGTTTGTTTTTAAATTGTTCATCAAAAATGAGATTTTCAAATTCTTTTTTTATATTGAATTGTTGTATATTCGTACGTAACTTTTTTTGACCCTCATTGGATAAAAACAAATTGATCGAGTTAACGTTAGGTTTTTCTTTTAGGTAATTTTGTAATATAGTGTGCCATTCTTTTATAATCTGTTTATCAATGCCAAAATCTTTTTCCTCTTGGTAAACAGTGTTAAAATAGCTGCTTATTTCTTTCCAGCTATCTATTTTTTGATACAGCGCATTATCTTCAGCTGTTTTCATAACAAGTGGAAAAAAAATTTTATAGATCTCGCTATGCGAAGTTTTTCTCTGATAAAAACATGGTTCAAAATGTTGCATGCGAATATTATCCACTAAATTATGAAACAACATACCGGCACGAAATGATGACTTCTCTTTAATAATGTCATTCCATGTTACCGGTTCAATGTGTGTTAATTTACGATCAAGTTTGGCAAGATAACGAATATCAGGAAAGCTGGTACCGACAATGAAAGCTTGTTTGTCTATAGTTGGTGGTAAAAGATGTAATACTGAAAGAGCTAATACGATATGTGTTACCGGCGCAGCTGTATGTAATGTACAAAAAGATGAAATAGCAATGAGATAAAAGGTTAAGGACTTCATTTTTTTCCCGCAATATTAATATTTTTTGATGATGTAAGTATATCAAAATAAAAAAAGATGCTCGAAAATTGAACATCTTTTTTTATTCAAATTTTAGTTATCAAGAGAAGGGAGCGATCCTTTATAAGGATTATAGTCATAGGTGTCAGCATTCCAACTTTTCGCTTGTTCTTTTTTATTTGAAAGCCTAAAGTATTCATTCCACTCTTTTTCTGTTTTATTGGGGTTGCTTTGCAATTGTTCAAGTCTTACTTGTTCTTGTTCTGTTAATGATTCAGGTGGTGTGATTGTCAATGCATTAATGCTACCGCTTGCTAAAGCGGTTATTAATAGAATAAATAGTGCTTTTTTCATAATTAATCTCCATAAGTACATATAATTACATATCTAATTTTATGTTATCAGTTGTAGTAGGATAAAATCAAGGGTTTTGTTTTATCGGGTTATTTCAATTAGATGGGCTTTTGAAGTAAGGGCCAATAATGAGCTTCTTTAATAAAAAAAATTTTAAAAAGAGTTGGATTAATCCATTTAGGATGATATCAAATTTTTCAAACGTTTTTGACTTTCTTGTGCACCTAAAACTGCAAGCATATCATGAATTGAAGGTCCTTGGATTGAACCCATAAGGCCAACACGAATAAATGAGAACATGTTTTTAATTGAAATGCCATGTTCTTTTGCTTTTTGTTTTGCCAAGTTAGTAAACGTTTTATCATCAGTAGTTTTATCAAGTAGCTCAGAAACGATTGCACTTAATTGTGCTTTGTTTTCAAATTTTGCTAAAAGTTCAGGATTGTATGTTGGTTGTTCAAAGTAAAAGCGAACAGCATCCACTGAATCTTTGAGTGTATTAAAATCGGTTTTTAAAATCTGTAAGATGTTGCTTAATTTTTCAATGTCCATATCAGCAACTTGTGGATATGCAGTTTTTAAAAAAGGTAAACAGCCTTCTGTTAATGTCATGGGGTCAATACGATCGATCCATTTATTGTTGATCCATTTTAATTTTTCAACATCATATTTAACTTGACCGGTTGCATTTATCTTATCAAAGTCAATTGCTTGTGTCAGTTCATCAATTGACATGATTTCATCTTTAAACGATCCGCCACCAATGATGGCCAAATAATTGAGCAATGCTTCAGGCAGGAATCCTGCATCTTTTAAATCGCGTAATGAAAAACCGAAATCACGTTTTGAAAGTTTTTTACCTTCAATGTTACACAAGATTGGTAAATGCCAAAAGGTTGGTAATGGTGCATTTAGTGCATTATAAAGAGCTGCTTGTCCTGCAGTGTTGGTCAGATGATCTTCTCCACGTACTACGGTTGTCATTTTCATGAGCATGTCATCAACAAAATTTGCAAACATAAAAGTAAAACTTCCATCACTACGTGAAAGAGGGAAATCGGAAAAGTTTTTCAGATCAAAAGTTATTTGTCCATGGGCTAAATCATTGATGTTTATTTTTTTTTCATGATCTAATTTAAAGCGCCAAATGAATGGCGTGTTTGCATTTAATTTTTCTTGAATTTCGTCGGTAGATAGATGTAAGCATGCTCGGTCATAGCGTGGAGGTTTTTTTAGAGCAATTTGACGAGCACGTCGTTTATCAAGTTCTTCATTAGTGCAAAAGCAGCGATATACCAACTCTGAATCGATTAATTGTTGTAATGTTTTTTTGTATAGATCTGTACGTTCTGATTGGAAATAAGGAGCGTAAGGTCCACTTTTTTCCGGACCTTCATCATATGACATGCCAAGCCAGGTTAAATCTTCGATAATTTTTTTTGCACCTTTGTCAAAATTACGAGAAGGATCGGTGTCTTCAATGCGCAACACAAATGTGCCATTTTTTTGTTTAGCAAAAAGGAAATTCATAAGTGCGGTGCGAATGTTACCCAAATGCATCATGCCGGTAGGAGATGGTGCAAAACGTACGCGTTCTATTTTGTTTTTCATTTAAAAAGTCCTGTTTAAAGATTCTATATTTTTAAGATTAACGATTCTAGTTTTTTGTGCAAATAAAGGATAATCAGTATAGTATTCTGTTCAGTCTTGTTTTATCCGATTTTTTACGGTATATAATGTATCAAAAGGATATGTAATGAAGGAGAGAGGTAATGTATAAATGTCTCAAAATAACCTTTACAGCGCAACTGCCTAAAGGTTATTTACAGAAAACAGTGCAAAAAAGTGCACGAGATCTTGCAGTTGAGGGAGTAGCTCAATTGTTGGTGGATGACTTTGTTAAAATTATTGTATGTGGTCCGATGGAAAAGGTAGATGATTTTTTAGATAATCTTTACGATGAAATCAATTCAATTGAACTTGAAGAGTTGCAAGTTGAACCTTTTTTAAAAGATCGTGATTTTCGCGGTGTATTTCGGGTACTTGAGTAACAAATCAACCTTGTTTTGTACAAATCTACTTTGCTAAAAATTCAAAATGTATGAGATCCAAAGGACCTTGTGACGATTTGTCCATGAAGTGGAGTTAATTGCTTTTTGACTATAAAATAGTCGTTGATAAATGACAGGTTAAATCAAATAGATCTTTATGGTATAATTGTTTTTACGTTCGCATAAGGACGTACATATATAATTCTGCTCAAGGTCAACGGTGTGTTTGCAAAATCGGTTTATCGTTTTGTCATTTTTTTTCTGGGTTTATTGTGTGGATTTTTGCATGCTCAAAACGCATCATTGAGCATTTCCATTTATCCGGAAGATGACAGTATTGCATCTGTTGAACAACAAATTAAAGATCTGTTTCCGAGTTCCTTGTCGGTTAATCATATAGCGTATAATGCAGATGTTTGTTTGCAAAAGGCGGAGTTTGATTATTTAGTTGATATCAAAGATGGTGATTGTATCAGTTCAGACACGTTATTTAAATCAGTTGTTTATTTAATAAAAAAACAGAAATTTGAAACAATAGTTATTACTGCAACACCAGTTGGTGATACTTATGATGTTTTTTTTGATTTAACCGCTTTTTGGACATTTAGAAAATTAAAGTTTAAAGGAATTTTTGTCGGTAAAGAGCATTACCGGCAATTTTATTTAATGGAATGTGGCGAGCGATTTGATAAAAAAAAACATGCTGATTCCATACAAAAAATAAAAGAATCATTAAAAAAAGATGGTTATTTTAAAGCTTTAGTTAGATCTCATTTTAAGTATGATAACAAGACAAAAGAGGTTGTCGTAAGCTTAGACCTAAAAAAGGGGCCACGTTTTTTTATTGGATCTATTGATGTAAAAATACAAACAACATTGCTTGATGATCATGGAAAAATGCAGTTGGATCGCGTTATATGCAAAACATTTGGACAGCGACTAATCAAAAATTATTATATACGTGATGTAATAAATGCTGAAACTCAAGAGCTCAAACATATGTTGGCAAAGTCCGGATATTTACATGTTGATATCGAACTGGATGAGAAGTTGAGCTATAGTAATCGACGTGTTGACTTGCGCTTTACTATTCATTTGCATTATAAAAAGAGGTTCTTTTTTTCAGGTAATCGATTTTTCTCACAAGAGCAATTATTAGAGACTATTTTAGTTTTTGGTCGCTCAACTTCATTATTGCCCGCTTCAATATTATCAGAAGAGTTGATAAAAGCGTATCATCAAAAAGGTTTTTGGTCTGCCAAAGTGGATCCACAAGAGGTTGATGATGCATATCATTTTTTAATTGTTGAAGGAAGGCGTGCGTGTATTAATGAAATTGAATTGCGGAATCTTAATTCCTTTGAGGAAAAATTTTTAATCAAAAAGTTTTTTTTACCTGTTGTGCGTAAACGTTTTTATGATAATACAGAAATTGAACGTTCAATTGATGGGTTAATGGCTTATTTATTAAAACAAGGATTTTGGCAAGCAACTTTGTTGCGTGAACGTTTTGAGCCGATTGATGAAAAACAGGCAACCTACAAAATGGTTTTGATTTTTGATGAAGGTAAGCGAAGTTTTTTGAAAAAAGTGACCATAGAAAATTTTAAACCATTTCAAACTCAAGGTCCATTTAAAAAAATTGTACAGCAACAGGAACCGATTCCGTTTGATGTAAATCTTATAGATCAACAACGACAGTGGTTGATACAGGAATTGCAAAAAAAAGGATACTATCAACCGAAAATAAAACCGGAATGTATCAACGAAGATGGTGAAATTAGTTTAAATTGGTGTGTTGATGTGCAAAATGCAAAAGTGCAATTTGACAAAACAGTATTGCTTGGCAGTAGTACATTTCCGTTTGAATTTGTGCAGCGTGAGCTTGATTATAGAATTGGTGACGCATGGCATTCTGATACGTTACGACATTCTATAAGTCGACTAAAAAAGATGGAGATTTTTGAATCGATACATCTTTTTCCTGACAAAGATATTAGCGGGCCTGAAAAAATAATGCTGCTTAAGTTACAAAAAGATGATCCATATGAAATTAAAATGCGTACCGGGCTTGGCCTGCAGCATGTCACCAAAACATTAACGACCGGCGGTATGACCTATCGTGTTGGTGGTAGTTTTATTTATAAAAATCCGTTTAATGCTGGAGACCAGTTTCGTATTGATGCAGATTTCACTCGTGCAATTCGTTTGGTTAATGCACAATATCGTAGGCCATGGATTTTCGGTGTACCGGTGAATGCGCTATTTCAAGGTTATACCAATCGTTTTGAATATCCTGGCTTTATTGGCAGTCAAAAGAATTTATATACCGTTATTCAGCAAGGTTTTTTGGCAAATTTTAATACCGTACGCAACAATATTGATGCAGCAGTGAGTACCGGTTTTGAAGTCGTTGATACTTTTATTGATGAATCTACCGTTGATGATTTTGTGTTTGCACAAAAAGTTGCACGTGCAATAAATTTTTGTCCGGAACTGCTTGATAAAAATATTCCTTTTTTTCAAATTCAACCAACAGTAATGTTGTATTTTTTAGATAATACTATAAATCCTACACGGGGTTCATTTTCGGTATTTTCGGCAAAAGGGATGTTCCCCATTTCAAAGTTGCTACCAGGTGATTTTTTTATTCGTGTTTTGGTAGAGCAGTCATTTTTTATTCCATTTTTACCTCTTGTTTTTGCAATTCGTGCTCGTGTGGGGCATATTTTTCATCAAACGTTTAACACCATTATCCCCATTGAGCGTTTTTATTTAGGTGGTGCAAACTCTATTCGTAGTTATGAGACAGATCAATGTCCACCGCTGGGCGTTGTTGTGTGTGATAATGAAGATAAAGAACTTTTTGTACCGCAAGGTGGTCGTTCTCTTGCAAATCTAAATTTGGAAATGCGTTTTCCTTTATATAACCAATTAGGTGGCGTTATTTTTGGTGACATTGGTGCATTGAGTACTAATAAACTTACCGATATAAGAGCTGATGACATGCTTTCCGGTATCGGTTTTGGCTTGCGTTATAATACACCGATTGGACCATTACGTTTTGATTTTGCGTGGCGTGGCAACAAACATGATGGCGTTGGTCGTCCATATGCATGGTTCTTGTCTTTTGGTAATGCGTTTATATAATTGTATCTAATATTTTATAAAAAAGTTGTGAAAAGGGTATTCAATGAAGAAGTTGCTCATGAAAAATTATTATTATTGCTCTGTTTTATTTTTTAACTATATGGCGTTGCAGCATCTGCATTGTTGATTGAGCAAATGGATGAAGGGCGATTTCATGAATATTGCGAAAAATATAAAGGATGTTTGTTCAGTTGAAAAATAATATATATTATTGCTAAAAGAATAAAAAAGATATACATTACAATAATATTAAAGAACATCATAATTGGGTGAGGGGTTTCAATGTCACATCAACATCAACAAAAAAGTAATAAAAACCATACACACGAACATACTGTTTGGCAGGAACTTGTTTGCCATTTTCCTTATGCAGTTTTTTCTGTTGCATTTGCATTAACACTGGTAAGTTTTATCCCCATGACTGGCTCTGGCGTACATGAACAATCACATGCATTGTTTCATAGTTTCCACTTTATGCATATCGTATTTGCAGCCACAGGCACTATGATTACATTTTTGCGTTATTCACGTAATGTAATGTTAGGCCTTGTGGTCAGTTTTTTCTCTCCCGCATTTTTTTGTATATTGTCTGATGCTATTTTACCTTATTATGGCGGCTTGATGCTTGGAGTAAAAATGCATTGGCATATTTGCTTTATTACTGAGTTGCATAATGTATTGCCATTTTTATTTGTGGGTATGCTCACAGGCATTGCATTAAATTATCATGGTTCAAGTCAACAAGGTTTCTATAGTGTCTTTTCTCACTTTGTTCACATTTTTGTGAGTTCTATTGCTTCAACATTTTATTTGATCTCTCATGGATTCACTAATTGGAACGAGAGCATAGGCTTTGTGTTTCTGTTTTTAGTTGTTGCTGTTGTTGTTCCGTGTACATTTTCTGATGTTATTGTTCCTATGTTGTTTGCACGCGCAAATAATTAGATAAAAAAAGGCGTATGCAATCATGCGTAAAATTGAACTTAAAAATATTGTAAAATCATATAATGATGAACTTATCTTAGATAATTTAAATTTACAGATTCCTAGTGGGACTTTTTTTGCATTGCTTGGTCCTAGTGGTAGTGGTAAAACAACGTTATTACGTTTGATTGCAGGGTTTGAAAAACCGGATTCAGGCCAAGTTATTGTTGGTGGCAAAGATATCACTGATTTGCCTGCACATGAGAGAAAAATAAATACGGTATTTCAGCAATATGCACTTTTCCCTCATTTGAATGTATTTGATAACGTTGCTTATGGTTTGAGAATTAAAAAAAATCCTGAAGATAAAATAAAGCAAAAAGTACACAGGGTTCTCAAGGCTGTGCATTTAGAAAAACAGATGTATCGCTCAATTAATCAACTTTCAGGCGGTCAGAAACAACGTGTTGCATTAGCGCGTGCAGTAGTGAACGAACCGGATGTGTTATTGTTTGATGAACCTTTGGCTGCACTAGATCCAAAATTGCGTGAAGCTATGATGGTTGAGTTAATGGAATTGCAAGAGAACTTAAAGACAACTTTTGTGTATGTAACGCATGATCAAACTGAAGCACTTACTGTCGCTGATACTATGGCGATTATGAATCAAGATGGTGAGATTGAACAGGTTGGTACACCACAAGAAATTTATGAATTTCCCGCTTCATCTTTTGTTGCTCGTTTTGTTGGTACTACAAATATTTTTCCGGGCACATTGTATATAGAAAATGATACAGACGCACATATTGATGTTCCTTATTTAGGAAAATTTGCTGTTTTGGTTCCCAAAGAAGCGCCATGGGCTTGTAATGAGTGCAATGTGCTTTTGAGTTTACGTCCGGAAAAGATACGTATAAGTAGAAAGCCTTTAGAAGATTTTTCAAATCAGGTAGAGGGAATTGTTGCGTCGATAATTTATTATGGTCGTTCGACACAATATAATATATTACTTAATAATGATATGATTATGCATGTGTTCGATCAGAATGAAAAACATTTTCCTACTGATGATATTGATTATGATGATAGGGTGTATCTTTATTGGCAAAAAGAAAATGCGGTGTTATTGAAAAAATGAAAAAGAATATAAAAGCTGCCATTGAGCAGGAGTTACCATTTTTTTTTTCCCAGCCGGCATTAATCTGGCAGATTCTCTTTTTTTATTTGCCGATTTTGTTTGTTGTTTTTATTAGTTTCAAAACTAATGATAGCGGTTTATTGGAAGGCTTTACTCTTCAGAACTACATTTCTTTTTTTTCACCCGCTTTTTTATATATTTTAGTCCGTTCATTTTTTTTGGCCTTTTTCAGTTCAATATTGTGTTTATTGATTGGTTATCCGGTTGCATTTTATATTGCACGTAAAGCGGATCGTTGGAAAAACTTAATGCTCTTTTTTTTGATGTTGCCATTTTGGACAAATATGTTGGTGCAGCTGTATGCATGGTTTGCAGTATTGGAAAACAAAGGCCTATTGAATATGTTATTGCTTCACTTGGGTATAATTAGTGAACCGCTTACATTATTAAATAATACATTTGCCGTTTATTTGGTAATGGTTTATTATTATCTTCCGTTTATGATCATTCCTATTTATGCAATTCTTGAAAAATTAGATGAAGCATATATCGAAGCTTCGCGAGACTTAGGCGCAAACAACGTACAAACGTTTTATCATGTAATTTTACCATTATCAATGTCGGGAGTGATGACCGGATTCTTTTTGGTATTTGTCCCTGCATTTGGAGAGTTTGTTATTCCCGGTTTAGTGGGTGGTAATAAATATATGTATGTAGGAACTCTCATTAGCTATTATTATTTGGTTGCCCGTAATGAGCCGTTAGGTGCTGCATTTACCGTTGCTAGTTGTATGGCTTTGGTTCTTGTTGCCTTTTTGGCTTACCGCTTTTTTGCTCGTTTTATAATAGGTGAAAGGAAATTATGATTAAGCGAAAACTTTATCTACTTTTGCCGTTGTTTGTATGCGGTGTATATCTGTTTTTATATATTCCTATGTTTATTTTAGTGTTAATGTCATTTAATGCTTCGGCACATTTTCACGTATGGGGTGGTTTTTCATTACAATGGTATCGGCAACTTCTGGAGTCGGTTGAAGTATGGAATGCATTACAAAATTCATTAATCGTAGCAATGAGTGCAGTCGCTTTGAGCTTATCAATGGGTACTTTATTAGTTTTTTATACTAAAGACCGTATGAAAAAAATGAATTTGCTTTTTTATGGTACCTTAGCGGCGCCCGAAATTGTGCTTGCTGTCGGATTACTTAGTTTATTAGTTTACTTTATGATTCCATTAGGGCTTACGAGTTTAATTGTGGGGCATACCTTGATTGGTCTAGGTTATGTTGTGCCAATGTTATACGCACGTATGCAAGAGATGGATAATTCATTAATTGAAGCGGCAATGGATTTGGGAGCAACGCAAACGTATGCTCTGTACTCTGTAGTATTACCTTTTTTAATGCCAAGTTTAATTGGTGCCGGTTTATTAGTCTTTATCATTTCTTTTGATGATTTTGTGGTTGCGTTTTTTTGTGCCGGAGCTTCGGCGCAAACATTACCATTGTATATTTTTTCAGTCATTCGTTCCGGTGCAACGCCAATGATTAATGCGCTTTCGACACTGTTACTTTGTGTAAGTAGTTTACTTGTGTTGCTTTTTTCTTTATTTACTTTGAGAAAAACAGGGATACAATCATGAAAAGTATTAAATCTATACATTCATGTATTCGCTTATTAATGATTTTGTTTTGGGTTGCATTGATTTTATTATTTTTACAGTTTCCTAAATATACTCATCTGTTCAGTTCAAAAAAAACCTTATATGTTGCGACATGGCCTTTACTTATTGATGCTCAATATATTCATGCGTTTGAAAAAGAGACCGGTATTAAATTAGAAATCAGTTATTTTGAGCGCAGTGAAGAATTGTATAGCAAGCTTAAGGCAACCAGGGGCCATGGATATGATATTATTTTTCCTTCTGATTATACAGTTGATCTGCTTATAAAAGAAGATTTGCTAAAAAAAATAGATAAATCAAAATTGAATTTTTGGGATCGATTGGATCCTCACCTACTTGGTAATTATTTTGATCCTAACAATGATTATTCAATTCCATTTTTTTGGGGAGTATATGGTATTGGATTTAATAAAAAAATATATGGAGATAATCCAACTAAAACATGGGGGTTGTTATTTGACCCGACTTCACAAAATGTTGTTATGTCAGACAATCCACGAGAAATGGCATTAATGGCAACGCAGTATTTATATGGTGATCTGGATGCTCTCAGAAAAGCATCTGTGCAAAAAGAGGTGATCAATTTGTTGATTAATCAAAAAAAGTCTGTAGATATTTATACTGATGAACGCGTCGATGAGTTACTGAGTTCAGAAAATAGCTACTTAGCGTTTGGTTTGAGTACCGATATTTCACGAGCTGCCCGAAGAAATTCGAATATTGACTTTTTTATTCCTGACGAAGGAAGTTTCTTAATTATTGATAGTATTGCGATTGCAAAGCATAGTAAAAATGAAGCGCTTGCTTATGCATTTATTAACTATCTGTATCAAGAAGAAGTTATTAATTATCATATTGATTTATATAATATGTGTTCTCCTCTTTTGAATAGTAACGAGTCTGACTATTGCCCTAGTGATGAGTCTTTTTCGAAATTATCATTTCTTACCGATGTTATTAATGAAGACGAATTGAATGATATTTGGATTAACTTCCTTGCAAAATAGTTCAGTTTGGTGTATTAAAAAAAATAACGAATAAACTGCTTGCGTGAAATGCAAAATTGGTGTTAGGATTATTTTTTGATAATGTAGTAGTAATCGGTATGTTTTTTATATAAATATAAAAAAAATAAAAAGAAGGGGCATAAGTAATGAGATAAAATATTGACTTTGTGCTTCAAAAGATCTAATAATATGCTTCAAGGGTATTATTGAAGTAAATTGTCAATACAATTCAATTAAGCTTAAGGAGATTGTTTTAAAAATTTCTCTTAACGCATATTTAAGAAAGAGAGTAACTTTCAACAATAATAAAAAAAAGGATGAGCTTATGAGAAAAAGCTTTCTGGCTAACAGCCTAAGGTTGTTTAGCTTTCTTTTGCTACTTTCAACCGGAATTACACGAGCTGTCGTTTGGCCGGCCGGTGGAACAATTACAACTGATGTAACTGATGAAGATGTTTTTTTGGATGGTCCAGGTGCAATAACATTGCAAGGTGGTATTTCCATTAATGCCGTTTCGACTGATATAAATATCACTATGAGTGGTGATGTAATTATTCAAGGTCAATCTCCTGCGGGAAATTCTCGTTTATACTTTAACGCAACTGGTAGTCGTACTATTAACGTACTTATGGATCATAATGTTACTTTCCGTGGTTCAGATTCGGGAGCGATGGATCCTAAAGATTTGTTGGTTGTAGTACAAGGTTTAGGTCAAGTTATTTTCCAAATGGAAGGTGGCACTAAGCTTCTCCTTGCTCGCAATGGTGTTGGCGGTGGAAGTGTACAAATGTATCTGTTAATGGAAGATCCTGCTGGTGATGTTGTGCCAGAACTTATTTTCCAAAGAGATCCAACTGAACCTTCGGCTAACGAGAATATTGAAGTTGAGTTAGAAATAGGTTGTATTTTAAGTTACCTTGCTGAAACGGCGCAACCAAATGCTACCGAAAAAGGTACTATTCGATTTAAAGCACAAAATCTTTCCGGTACCGGTCGCAGTATTTTAACATTGCAAGATCAAAGTGCGTTTATTATTCGTGGTCGTTTGTTAACTGGTATACCAAGTTCGGAGTTTACTTTAGGTGATATTGATCCATCAACTCCTGCTGGTTTAGAATCACGATGTGAAGTTCATGATGATGCAAGTCTTGTTGTGCAAAACTTTAACGATAGTATTTGTCAGTTTATTTGGGATCCGTGGTGCAATTTACAGGTTCGTCAAATGCCGCCATTTGGTAATTTTACCGGGCAACAGTTTGGATTTATTCTAGGCTCATTTGGAGTTCTTGATATTGGTACTGATACCTATCTTGATTATATAGGTTTGACTGGACTTACATGTGTATTAACCTGTACTGATCAGACGCTTCCATCAATTCCTGGTGTGCCAAATGGCCAGCAAGACCAATGGATGAAACAGCGTAGTGGATCAGCGTTGTTCACTGACGCTCAGCCTGATGATGCATTCACACCTCCATTAATCAATATTCAAGAAACAGCGGCAATTTACTTCCGTTCAGGTGTTAATAATGAAGGTGTTGTCGAGCATCCATTAGGAAGCGCTAATGAATTTACTATCAGTTCCACAGCTCGTACTCCAGGTGCAGGTATCCCTGTATTTGATATTGAGGGTGTACTTAATATTCAAGGTGCAAATAGTGGTTGTATTCAAAATAGTAAATTTGAGCTGTTATCATTAGAAGTTGATCCAACAGGTGGAACATTATTTGAGCCTGGCGTGGGACCTGCGATTTTCCCACTACGTACATTTGCAACTCAATCAGTAACTGATCGTTGCACTGGTGTGACAACAACCTCATTTGTTTCTTATAATAATGCGAATTTCTTCAATAATGGTCGTGTGAATCTATTTGATGTTACATGGGATCATACTGATGAAAATCATCATGTGTTTGAGAAAAATGATACAACATCTGAACCTGCATATATTGGTGGTGAAACTTGGGCGATAAAACGCATAAACCAAGATGATCCATACTGTTTGCCAAAACCAAAATGGGCATTTATTAACTCACGCTTTAATGTGCACACAAGTGTCGCATTAACCGGTGTTGATTTATTAGTACCAAATGGATTTGCATTAGATGAAGATGAAACATGTGTTGCAAATAAATCTAAGTTTGTATTCTATCAAAATGGTAAAGCAATTGATAACGGTACAGGTCGTCAAATGGTGCTTGGAACTTTTGTTGGTTCAACAGCATGTGATGGTTGTACGGTAATTTGTAAAGATTCACAATTGGATGTAATGCAAACACAAGAATGTGATGGTGAACCAACTGTTGACAGTTGTGATCCTTCACAAGGGTTGCGTCATTCATTGTGTTTAGAGTCAGCTCCGAATAATAGTAATGTAGTTCAGGATATTCCTGCACCTGAAGTGATTGAGAACCAATTCTCAATTCAAACTATTTATCTTGGTAATACCAGTAATATTTCAGTTGGTACTGATGGTACTGAAGCAACTTCAATGGATCCAAACTTGCAAACACAAGAAATGTTCCCATTGACAACTTGTCCTGAATTGTTAATTGCTGGTAATTTCTATTCATTTGAAACACGTGGTGGCTCAAATGGATTACCTGAAACAAGTAATGTTACCGGTCAAGGTGGTATTTTTGTTGATATGAATGGTACTTTCTCTATTGGAAGTGAAGTTTGTAGATATCGTGCAAACATGGGTGCGATGGTAACACAAAGTAGAAATGGTATCGTTGATTTACCTAAGAATCAGGTGTTCTTCGATTCACGTGTTGGTGTTGCAAATTGGAACTTAGATCTTAGCGATTCTGCTCAACGTATAATTGTACCTGCAAATCGTTGCTTGTCTGATTACACATTGAACTGGTTATTTACAACTAAAGACTATGATGTGTTCTGTCCTTACATTGTTGATTGTTTAAATACTTGCACATGTCCTGATGTCGTTCAGATGAATGTGGATGGTATTCCAACAGTTCAAGGTACGGTTCAACAGTTCCAAATAGCAGGTTCACGTCTTGGTGATCCGGCACACTTGAAAGTTGATGGTGGAACAATTGGTGAATTAGTAATGCTCACCGGTTGGAATTCTGCTGAAGCTCCAGTTGCTGTGTTAGTCCTTGAAAATAAAGCAACTGTTGGTCTAGGTACTGCACATCGCAATGTTGATTCGGTATGTGCTGAAATTCAACTTGGTGTAAACGGTGTCAACTTGATTCTTAACGGTGATGAAGCACAAGTTAATGTTAATGAAGATCTTATTATTAACAACGTATGTGCAATCTTGCCTGGTCCAAACATTGCAGATGAACCTGCAGTATTGAGATTCAGCTCAGATTGTTGTAATACAATTCGTGTTACTAAAGATGGTGTTCTTGACCTTCGTGCATTTAGCGACAATCAAGTGATTGAGTTCGCCGGTAATGTTCGCGTTGTGTTCGAACCGGGTGCGCGTGTTATTTTAGATACCGGTAATGCATTCGCTGAAGGTCCAGTTTTACGTTGGGCTGAAAATGCAACATGTGAATTTAATCCGGTTGTTAATACGAACAACTTATTTGATGGTGATACATTAGCAAACACTGATAATGTGCGTGTAAGATTTGTAGGGCGCGGTGTGCTTGAGTTCACTGATTGCTCACGTAGTGATCTTCCACGAGATGCATTCGTTGGTATTGAATCACTTCCTGAGTGTGGTGCATTTGGTGCAGATGTTAGATTGAGAATAACTGATAGCGCTGCATTCTACATCGGTGATGTTGATTGCAAAACCTATGGTGGTGCATTACAAGTTGGTAATGTAGAATCCGGTCTTTCACCTGTAGTTACCTTTAGCTTGATCTTAGATGGTCCTAAAGCTAAATTCGAAGTTGGTCCTCAAGGATTCTTAGGAACAGGTGTTGGTATTGTTGAAAAAGGTCACACTGGTCATGATACATGGCGTGTTGCTCCAACTGCAAACTTGCAAAGAGTAAGCTTTGACTTGCAAAACGGTGTATTCCGTCATCCGCAAGTATATGCAGGTGATGATGTGCGCTCTGCATTGATGGCTATCTCTAATTCTATTGATGGAAATAGCCTTGGTGGACAAGGTGTTGTTTATGACTTCTTCTGTGATCCAATTCCAGATGTAGATAAGTTTAGTGGTCCATTACTTTCAAAAACATCTATATTAGGTGGTGGTAACTTTGTTGCAACCTTTACAACCGCAGGAACTATTTTCCCAATTGTACAGGATGTGAATGGTCGTCAAGTTGATGATACACATCTTGCCGGTTTGTTAACATCTAAGCCACTTATTCAAGAAGCTACTTTTGAAGGTGAAGACGCTACAATAACTCATAATTTCCTTCGTGTTCAAGATATTCAAGACTTCACTCCAGTTAATGGTCGTGGTGTTGCAGCTCCAAGTTGTAATCGTAATGAAGTTCGTGTTGCATATGTTGATCGCGGTGACCTTATAGGTTTCGATGGATTCATTGCACGTGCTGATCTAAGATTGATTACTGGACGCGCGGCGCTGACATCTATTCAAGAACATACTCTTGAACTGGGTGCTATTGGATTAAGTTTAACAACAGGTTTTGATGATATCCCTCGTCCAATTGTTAATGCATTAGAGTTAGGTGCCTAAAAAAAGTGAGGTGGGCAAAATTGCCCACCTCAAAAAAATGAACGTGAAGAAGTTAATTCTTAAAAAAAGGTGAACTATGAACAAAAGACTCTTAACCATTGCGGGTCTATTGAGCGTAAGCGTTAGCTCGCTTTTCGCTGCAACAAGTTACTTCAGAACTCCACTGAGTTTCTTGCAAAAACCAAGAACTACTGTGCATTATCCATTGCCTCCAATTGATGAGTGTGATGATTGGATTGTAGATGCTTTCGGCCTTTACTACCAACGTAATGCATGTGATGCATTTGGACGTGATCCAGATTGTGTATCAGATGATTGCTCTAATCCATGTGATAGTAATGATAAAACAACAACTCATACAGTGCCATTGTCACAACTATGGTTTGGTAAATCAAGCTTTGCAGTTGAAGATGGTTTTCTTGAAGGAACTATAGAAGTTCCAACAGGAAACCCATTTGTAAAATTTGCACGATTAAACCCTCAATTTGATTATAATGAACGTGGTGCAGCTCTTGGCATTACCTTGAATCGTTATAACTTAGGTTGTGACAATTCATGGTTTGTTTCAGGTCGAGTTGCATTGCCAATTAAAGTAATTGAAGTTAATCAACGTCGTGCATGTGATTGTGAAGAAATTGTAGAAGATTTTGCAAACGCAGTTGTTACTGTTCAGCAGCAGTTTAATGGACAAGCCGATGATGGTCCTCCATCAACTTCAAATGGTAATGATTCACGTACAGTTAAAGCATATCGTTTAGATTTATTGAGCACATTGAAGCAAGATAATGGCGACCCTATGGTTGAATATGGTACAGGATCTACCAACACAAAAGTTGCTGGGCAAGACATTACTGTTAATGTAAATCAAGTGTTGCAAGGAAGTGCGGGTACTTATGCTCCTATGTATGTTTATAAACAAAGTAGTGGAAAAGTTCCTTTTGCTCCTGGTGATTTGAATAGAAATACGTCATATGTTACAGCTCCCGGTCAAGATTTGATGATTGGTGAACCTCCAAAAGGAATATTAACAGCAGATGGTGGTTCAGTTTCAAATCCTGCAGCTGCTCTTAATGATGGCGAGTGGGCTTCATTTAATGGTGTTCCAAATGCAGTTGGTAGTCAACCAAATTATGCTGGTGGTTTGGGTGCAAGTGATGCAGCGCAAAGACAGTTGTTTTTGGTCCCTGTAAGTTCATCAAGTAGTGTTACTTTTGAGCCGATCGGTTTAACTGTACAAAATACTATCGATCGTGTACTTGAAGATCTTGAGTTATTAAATACAGGTGCTGTAAGTTATCTTGCAAGCAAAGGTGTTGATTTTGGAAGATCTGATTGTTCAACCGGTGCCGGTGATACATTCATCGACATTTGGGGTGGTAAAATGACTGAATGTTGGTTTGCCGATGGTCTGATTGGATTCCGTTTGCCAACAGGTACAAACTATGATGATCCACATCGCATCTACCAACAAACAACCGGTAACAATGGTCACTTTGCAACAAAACTTGGTGTTGAAGGTGGTTATAAACCATGTGATTGGTTGGGTATGAAGCTTGAGTTCTTCTGGAGACACAATTTTAATCGTGTTGAAAAACGTGCAGCAGCATTTAAAGGCGCTGAAATTAGAAATATTGGTCCTTGTATTGATGCCCGTGTAAATTGGGATGATTTCCAATTGTATACTGACTTCACTTTCTTTAGCCAACGTTGCCCGGACTTAGGTTGGGATTTTGGTTATGAATTCTATGCAAAAACAAAAGATGATGTTTGTTTCTGCGCAACTGAAGCAGAAGACTGGAATGGTCAACTTCAACAACTTGATCGACGCGTTCTGGAGAGAGATACAAATACGCAAGCACATAAAGTTCGTGCTGAAATATTCAATCAATGGGGATGCTTCCAATTATTCTTTGGTGGTTCATACATCATTGCAGGTAAAAATGTAATGAAAGAAACTCAATGGCATCTCGGTATGAAAACGTATTTTTAATCTCAAAAGGAGATGTTTTTAATGTTAGGAAAATATATGATAAAACAGAAGTTGACAAGGCAGTTGATTGCCCTTGGCATGCTGTTGGGTAATGTCTCGACATTACTTGATGCACGCATGGCGGATTCAAGAGCTGGGTCGAAAGAGCGCGTTACACGCGCTCCTCACAGAGCTTACCAAGGAATCCAGGGTAGAACTTCAAATGTGAAAATGCGTGGGCCAAGATCAGATGATCAGACTCGTGCTCCGCGTCAGAATCCTGCCGCAGGTCCAAATTCAATTGTTACACCATTTAATTGTGGTGAACTTGCTGAAATTCAAAAATGTGTGTGTCAATTGAAAAATATTGTCGAATCACAATTTGAAGTATTGTGTTCAAAAATAGAAGCAATTTCATTTAGTGGCTTAGATGAAATTGTGGCCGAACTTGAAGTTTTGATTAGTGTATTAGAGACGCTTGATGTTTCTGCATTAATTTCATTAACGGATAGTATTGAAATATTAACGAGTGTTGTTGAGGTTGTAGGATCTCAAACTGGTATTATTCTTACTAAGGTATGTGATATTGATTCTGTTGTAGATTCAATTGACAGTACTGTTGATTCAATCGAAACAGTACTTGATAATACATTCAGTAAAGTATGTACTATCGAATCTATTGTTGAAGATATTTCAATTCAAGGTGGTAGCAATACTGATGTTATTGTGAGTGCCATTGAAGATGTTCAAACAATTGTTGATCTAATATTTAGTAAAGCATGTGATATTGAATCAAAAGTATGCGCAGTCGACAGTAAAATCGATAATCTAGATGTTGGTGGCAGCGCAATTGATGCGATCAACAGCACAGTTGAGAATATCAGCAGTGTTTCAGATGAAATCTTGCAAAAGTCTTGTACAACAGAAAGTTATGTTGTTGTAATCGACAGTAAGCTTGATAATCTGGTTGTTGGTGGAAGTTGCAGTGGTATTGATGCAGTAAACAGTACTGTTGAGAATATCAGCAGTGTTTCAGATGAAATCTTGCAAAAGTCTTGTACAACAG
>JBBDMI010000008.1:90947-113520 GCA_040878395.1 Candidatus Dependentiae bacterium
AAAGTTATGTTGTTGTAATCGACAGTAAGCTTGATAATCTAGATGTTGGTGGTAGCGCAATTGATGCAGTAAACAGTACTGTTGATAGAATCAGTAGTGTTTCAGATGAGATATTACAAAAAGTATGCACAACAGAAAGTGTTGTGGATGCGATTGATAGTAAGGTGGATAACTTGGCTTTAGATACTAGCTTGTTACCAATTATTAATGAAACAACTATGCATATTGATTGTGGTGTCGGTTCAAAAACTGATCTAGCATTCAGTAATACAGATATTTTCAGTACACTTGATGGTATTAATTCCACTGATATAAGTGTTATATCTTGGTTAAAAACCATTATGAGTGAATTGCGTGGTGTTTAAACATCATTAAGTAAGCAATTTATGCTAAAAAAAGGGCTCCATTTATGGGGCCCTTTTTTGATTAAAAGGTGGTTTTTGGATATGATGGAAGTAGTAAAAATGCTATTAAAGTTCTAAGGTGGCTATAACATTTAAGATGTTTATATTTTCTTCTTTTGTCATCCCTGCGTAGGCAGGGATCTAGTGTTTTTTTATTGACAAAAAGAGTGTCGCAAGATTATACAATCAATATTAAATTGGATTCCTGCCTGCGCAGGAATGATAGAGTTGGGAATTAATGTAGCTACATAAGATATAGAATCTGCATTTAGTTTGATTTATTATGATTTTTTTAACTCGGATCTGATGCCCATGTCACAAAAAAATAGTTGTTATGTTACTACTCCAATTTATTACGTTACTGCAAAACCACATTTAGGTTCATTATATTCTACCTTGCTTGCAGATGTAATTGCGAGATGGGGCAGTTTGCAAGGTAAAAAAAAATTTATGTTGACCGGGACCGATGAGCATGGTCAAAAGGTGGCGCAAGCGGCAGAAAAGGCCGGAAAATCACCTAAAGATTTTGTAGATGGTTTTATCGATGCTTACAAAAATACGTGGCATGCCTATGATATTGAGTATAGTTATTTTATTCGTACAACTGATACTGCACATGTAAAAGCGGTACAAAAATGGATTTTAGATTTAATTGAAAAAGGTGATATTTACAAAGCACATTATGAAGGCTGGTATTGTACGCCATGTGAAACATTTGTCACAGATACTGAAATTGATGAACAAAAAAAAGCAGGCCAAGATTTGCATTGTCCATCATGTTCACGAGAATTACATAAAATAAAAGAAGAGACCTACTTTTTTAGATTGTCAGCTTATCAAGATAAACTGCTTAAGTTTTATGAAGAAAATCCAGATTTCTTTAGTCCACCTGAGCGAGCAAAAGAGGTAATTAATTTTGTTAAATCAGGTTTAAAAGATTTGAGCATTTCACGCAAGACAGTCAAGTGGGGGATTCCATTTCCGGGCGATGAAGAACATGTCACCTATGTTTGGGCTGATGCATTAAATAATTATATTACTGCAATTGGCTATGGACAAGAAGGACGTGAAAAAGAGTTTAATATGTGGTGGCCGGCAGCGACACAAGTCTTGGGTAAAGACATTGTCCGTTTTCATGCAATATATTGGCCGGCATTTTTAATGGCATCAAATTTAGCGCTTCCTAAACAATTGTTGGTGCATGGATGGATAAAGGTTGATAAACAAAAAATGTCTAAATCATTAGGAAATGCTATTGATCCAATGGTATTAAAAGAAGCGTATGGTGCAGAAGAAGTTCGTTATTATTTGATGCGTCATATGTCCATAACACATGATAGTAATTTTACTATTGCAGATTTGGAGCAAACGATTACATCTGATTTGGCAAATGATTTGGGTAATTTACTCAATCGTATGACAAGTTTGGCAGAAAAAAATGATGCAATGGAAATCACTGATCCGGAAGTTTGGTCAGAGTCTGCATTGGAAGTTGTTAATGAAAGCTGGAATGTCATTGAAGATTTCACTGAGTATATGAGTGAAAACTTAATTCATATGGCCCTGTCTCGTCTATGGAAGTTTATTCATCAAATAAATGCTTATTTTCATGCACAAGAGCCGTGGAAATTGGCCAAAACAGATAGAGCAGCGTTTATGCAAGTGCTTAGTGTCACCTGTCATAGTTTGCGTGTTGTAGCTACTTTATTGTGGCCAATTATGCCAAAAAAGTCAGAGCAACTGTTACAAAGTATTGGTGTGAAGTTTGAAATAAAAGAAAATCATAATATTGTTGAAGATCTTGAATTAAGCTGGAAAGGAAGAACTTTTATGTTGAGTAAAATTGCAGCGTTATTTAAAAAACATGAGCCAAAACCGAAAGAAGAAGTTTTGAAAAAAGCTGAACAAAAAGAAGTAAAAAAAACAGATGATGATCATATCACTATTGATGATGTGATTAAAGTTGAGCTTTTAGTTGGTACCATTGAGCAATGTGAAGAATTGCCTAAATCAGACAAGTTGCTTAAAATGCAAGTGAACTTTGGTGGTAAAGGTATGCGTCAAATTTTAGCCGGAATAAAAGCTTCATATGCTCCAGAAGATCTTATTGGTAAACAAGCAATTTTTGTTACCAATTTAAAACCGCGTAAAATGATGGGCATTGAATCTCAAGGGATGATGCTTATTTCAAAAGATGAAAATGGTAAAGTGTATATTAATTCTCCGGTTACAAAAGTTCCAAATGGAACACGTTTACAATAAATTTTGATCAATTATTTTATAAAGTGATAGTGTTTGTTTTAACAGCGCTATCACTTTTTTGTTTTTAGTTATATTTTATCTATGTAATTTTGAAACAATGATAACAAAATAAAGATCTATGTTTTATTTAAAACGAAAACTAAAAAAAATATATCAAGTTGGTCCGCGAGAGTGCTGGCGCATCGTATCTAATCGTTCTTTAATTCATCGATTTGTACAGAAAAATAAACAACATGCATTGCAAAAAAATGCTGCAATTAATTGGCAGGATTTTGAAAGTAAATATGTAATTAATTGTGTTCAATTTTTTGAGCAACTTAAAAAAAATAATTTAATTTTTTTAAATGATTATTTAAAAGATATAACATCGAATGAAATATTAAATACAGCAAATAACATTGTGCAAAACAGATGGTTACTATTTAATGAGTCGATTATATTTAAAAGTAAAGATCGTTGGCATACCGATTTTTTATTAAAAAAAAATGATGCTACCGATTGTGTAT
Organism: Candidatus Dependentiae bacterium; assembly: GCA_040878395.1. Classification (NCBI taxonomy): domain Bacteria; species Candidatus Babelota bacterium. Next base: position 94,120 of record JBBDMI010000008.1, read on the forward strand.
TTGATCCAGATATGTACTTTAATGAAATTCAAATAATTGCTGGTAAGTCTGACCGGCATGTTAAAGATGTGCGTGTTGTTTGGGAGCTTAATCGTTTGCAAATGCTTGTACAATTAGGGCAAGCATTTAAGTTGACTGGAGATGAAAAGTTTGTTGATTATTTTCAAGAACTAATAATCGATTGGTGTAATCAAAATGCATATTTGCTTGGCGTTAATTGGTTGTGTCCAATGGAAGTTGGCATTCGTGCAATAAATTTAATTATTGCTTTTGATTATTTCAAGCATGCACACATCGATAATAATTTTTGGCAACAATATATCTGTTTATTGTATGATCATATGAATTATCTTGAGAATACATGGGAGTATTATGACGGTCGCACTTCAAATCATTATCTTTCAGATTTAGTTGGTTATTTTTATTTGACATGGTTTTTTGGTGATCTACATGGTATGCAAAAAAAACAAGATTGGGTTGTGTCTGAAGTTCTAAAAGAATTTGAAAAACAGATTCAACTAGATGGTACAAGTTATGAGGGTTCGACATCTTACCATGTTTTAGTTACGGAACTTTTTTATTTGTTTTATCTGTTGTGTGATCAATTGCATATTTCATTGCCGCAATCATTTATGCAGACATTGGCTAAGATGTTTGATTTTATTGATGCTTGTAATGTTAATACTAAAGATATGATAACTATAGGTGATAGTGATTCAGGTAAAGTTTTATATTGTGGCTTGCCTTATCGTATAGTGCAACAAATGAAAAACAGATTGGACAGACATGAGTTACAGCATTTTGTAGATTTTGGTTTATCTATTTTAAAAAACAGGACTTGGCATGTTAGTTTGCGTCATCATGTATATAACAATAGACAGCCTTCGGGACATTTTCATAATGATGTAGGTAGTGTAACGTTGGCCATTGATGGGATTCCAATTTTGGTAGATCCGGGAAGTTATTGTTATACAGCATCTGCAAAATGGCGCAACTTTTTCCGTTCAGTAGAACAGCATAATGTTATGTTTTTCAAGGGTACCGAGCAGGCAGATTTTGATGAAAGATTGTTTGCCTTGTCATTGCCGGAAAAAAAATATATACATTATGATGATGATAAAATATTAAAAGAGTCGCATATATTATATGATAATGTTGGACTCACTTTGAATCGTGAATTAAAAATAGAAGAAAAAGCTTTGTTTATATATGATTCATTAAACGAATCTTCAAAAATGAACTCAGATTTAGTTCCTGTTTTAAACTTTGTATTTTCACCGAAAATTGTATTGCAAAAAGAACAAGATAGTTGGTTGATTATGTATAGAAATAAGGTGCTGTGCATGTTGGAAACTGAGCTGAAATTTGAACAGTATAATGGATGGGTGTCAGATGTTTATGGCAAAAAAAATGACGCCATATGTTTGCGTGCTAAAGTTCCATTAACCCTAAAAGAACAATACGTTAGTTGTTTTAGGTTACCAAATTCTATAGTATAGTTACTCTATTATATAACCAAAAAAAGGAGCCGCATATGAAGTTGTCAAAACTTATGCTTATTGGTGCATTATTCTTTAATCATCATATTAATTATTCGTGCAGTATTTTTGCTTATATTGGATCAGAGTTGTGCAAAGCGCATGTGCTCAAATGTTTGGCTCGATTGGAATATCGCGGTTATGATTCTGCTGGATTTGCTGTATATGATGTGGTAACTGATGATATTATATCGATAAAGAAACCGGGAAAAATTGAGGTACTTAAGGAAGCTGTGTTTGCTGTACCATGTGATGGTTATGCGGCATTAGGGCATACTCGTTGGTCAACGCATGGTGTTTCAAATGAAACAAATGCTCATCCCCATATGAATGATGATGCTACTTTTGCATTGGTTCATAATGGTATTGTTGAAAATCATTTTCAAATCAAAGAACAATTAGTTAAAAAAGGGTACACCTTTAAAACAGAAACGGATACTGAAGTTATTGTGCATCTGTTTGATGATGCATTAAAACAAACAGATGATTTAAAAGAAGCAGTTTTAAATACTGTGCGTCAATTAAATGGAGCATGTACTTTTGTGGCGTTGCATAAAGATTATCCGGATACTTTAATTGTGACTCGTCAACGATCACCGCTTTGTATTGGTGTTGGAGAGGATGGCATGCATATAGCATCAGATTTTTTGGCATTTGCAGATAAAACCAGTGATGTGTTTTTCCTGCCGGAAAAATCAATTGCATTAGTGCAAAAGGGAGCCATTTCTTCGTATGATTATGATGGAAATGCTTTATTGGTTGAAACTAAAACAGTTACCTTGCAACCTTCAGCTTATGAAAAACTTGATCATGAACATTTTATGCTCAAAGAAATGTATGAACAAAAAGCGGTAATTGAAAAAACGGTTAATTATTTGAAAGGCTTGGACGACACTATTTGGGAGCAGCTTGGTTTAACACAGGTGCAAGCAGAAACAGTATCAAGTATTAATTTATTCGGATGCGGCACTTCATGGCACGCAGCACGCATTGGTCAATTCTTTTTTGAAAAAATTGCAAAATTGCCGACTTGTGTACACCTTGCTTCTGAATTTCGTTATATGGAATTTTTTCCGTCTACCAATAGTCTGTTTATGGCAATTTCTCAATCGGGTGAAACAGCTGATACATTAGAGTTGATTCGTTATTTTAAAAAGTTTGGTGCGCATTCAACCGCTTTGACCAATGTTGAAACCAGTTCTATGGTGCGTGAAACAGAGGGGCATCTGTTAACCAAAGCCGGTCCTGAAATTGCAGTGGCATCAACAAAAGCATTTTCAACACAACTTACGGTATTATATTGGTTAGCCAATAGGTTTGCATTGCATCGTGGACATATTGATAGCAAGCAGATGGCGCAAGCAGAACAGGATCTATTGCATGCAGCACACGTATTGGAACAATCAATTGAAACTTATAAAGTTGAAATTATAGAATCAGCAACAAAATATGCACAATCACAACGCGTGATGTATTTGGGGCGTCATGTTACTTATCCATTTGCAATGGAAGGTGCACTAAAATTGAAAGAGATTTCATACCTTTTCGCACAAGGTTATCCGGCAGGTGAATTGAAACATGGATCGATAGCATTGGTTGATGAACAAACGCCAATTGTCCTTTTTTCACATCAAGATCCGGTTATTTATCAAAAATTGGTTGGCAATGCGCAAGAGGTTAAAGCGCGTAAAGGGCATTTGATTATTTTTGCATTTGAAGGACAAAATGAATTGATTGAACTAGCCGATAAAGTATTTATTGTTCCGCGTGTTGCACCATTGCTCGAACCGCTCGCGATGACCGGTGTTATGCAATTTTTTGCTTATCAAATTGCACTTGTATTGGGGCGTGATATTGATAAACCACGTAATTTAGCAAAAGCAGTAACAGTGGAATAAAATATTAAAAAATGAAGTAAAAAAAGAGCGACTCACAAGAGTCGCTCTTTTTTTTATATTTTTTCTGTTTGAATACTAACGCCACCTATTTCAACAGGTGGAGTTAGGTAGTCTTGAGAGTTTCTTTTACGATGTCTTAATATAGCGGTCATAGGAGCGACCAAAGTTCCTATTCTTCTTTTTTTATCATTTGGATTATCAAAATTAACACTCAAAAGAGATGTTGCTGAAAAAATAGTTACTATTAAAAAAAGTTTTTGATGCATAATATTCCATGAATGTTTTTACGTTAAGCTGATCTTTCAATAATTATGATAAAGGAATTTGACTGTTTTGCAATAGTAAAATGCTTGTTTTAATGGTCTTACTTGTAAAATGGAACAAGAACTTTATACAATATATATAAATGGAGCTGTGTCGTATGGAGGTTATTATGGAGCAGATTATTGGCTCACATATTGTTTTACGTAAATTACATTATAGATATATATCATCCTATTTAGATGCATTTGTAGATGAAATAAAGAAAACATTACATGTTTCCGGTAGAGATGCAGAGTATACCTATTTATTGCAGCGTCTTTCATTGGTTGGTATAGAGCAAACTTTTTTTTTTATTATATTTCATAAACAACGTAATAACTGTATTGGTGCAATTGAAATTCGTGGTGCTGAGCATGCAGGTCAATTGTATTGTTGGTTGCATCCAAGCTATTGGGGGCGTAATTATTTTCAAGAAGCAATGATGTTGGCATCTCGTGTTTATTTTTCAATTACGAATGCATTGTATTTTACGGCGCGAGTTGATATAGATAATATAAGAAGTTATAGAGCATTAAAAAAAATTGGTTTTGCTGATTATCATTGGGTTGATGGTCCACATGGCAAACAATATGAACTTATTTTAAGAAAAAAAGTATGAGTATCATTATATAAAATAGAAGGGAATGTTATTATGCAAAAAAGAATTATATTACATACGGGTTTATTGCTTGTATGTGCACAGGCATTGGCACGGGTAGAAGAAAAAAAACTGTTTAGTTATGACTTTGATGCGCGCGGTGAGCTTGAGGTGGAAAGTGGTGCAGGAAATGTGACCGTTGTTGGTTCTGATACACATAATAAGGTAACGGTAGAGGTTACTAAACGTGCAAATACAAAAGAAGAAATGGCTTTATTTGATGCAAAAATTGATATTAGTGATAAAGAAACAAAGGCAAAAGTGAGATCAGATAATCTCAACCGTGTTGCAAATGCAAGTATTGATTTTAATGTTATGGTGCCGCGTTATACTGAGGTTGATGCAGAAGTTGGTAGCGGTAATATCGTGATTCAAAATATAAAAGGTCAAATGAAAGCTGAAGCTGGATCAGGCAATGTGACCATTTCAGGTGCACGCAAAGAAGTTGAAGTGCGCGTCGGTTCAGGAGATGCTCAAATTGCATATGCTGCAGATGGTTTTGGAAAAACTGATGTGAAAGTTGGCAGTGGAAGTATTCAAGTGACCAATGCCGGAGGCTCAGTAGAGGCGAAATCAGGCAGTGGTGCAATTACTATTGATCAACGTATTTTGCCGCATAAAGAAGAAATTGATGCAAAAACCGGTGCAGGGAATGTAAAAGTTTCATTGCCATTAGAGGTTAATGCAACGGTTAAGGCTGAATCAAAAACGGGCACGATTGCTGATGGTGGCTTGCAATGGATGCGTAAACCTCTCAAAGAAGGGCAACCAAAACCTGCCGGTGACAAAGCAAGCGTAGTATTAGGTAAAGGTTATGCTGATGTTGATCTTGAAGCTAAAATCGGTTCAGTATCGGTGAGTTTGAAGTAACTTGTTTTATAAAAGTAAGATTATTTAGATAAAAAGAGCCTCAATGTATTGAGGCTCTTTTTATAATAGTTTACATTACTCGTTTGTTATCCGTTATCCAACGATAAAGCTCATAAATATCAGGGTATAGTATGCCCTTTTTTTTCAAGCATTCTTGAAACTTTTTGTAAGCGGGATGGTCTTTGCTAACTTTGGTTAGAGTGCCGCTTGCACTTACACCAACAGGAATTTCGTTAGGGCTTGTCGTGTAGCCCGCAGGTACGCATTCCCTGTAAGTAGGGACGTTACGACCCTTACGACCCTTTAGATCGAAATCGAATGAAATTCCACCAGCCTGGGCTCCACCAGCCTGGGCTCCACCAACAGACAGTGCAAACATTTGCCCAGCTGAAAGCAGCATAATTGCTGTTAATAATAGTTTTTTCATAATTTAGTCTCCTTTTTAGAAAAAACATGTATTTGTTTACATCACTAGTTTTATGTTATCACTGGGGGGGGGTAAAAAGCAATGGATTGGTTGAAAGGCTTATTGCAAAGGTGTTTTTAGCTGTTTTTGTCAGGACTAGCTTGATTTATAGGAACAGATTTTATGCATTTATTGTACACTTTTGGTAAATTTTCTAAAGAACATTCTGTATCAATAGTTTTTATAGGGTAATTTTTTTTCACAGCTTGTTTGATCGGTTCAGCTTGAGTATGAAAATAATCTAAGCGTTTCTGTACGATCTCTTTAGTATCCGATTGTCGAGTCCATAGTTCGCCTTGACAGCAATCACAGATCTCTGGTTTTGCAGGAGGAAGTGAAGCTGAATTATAAATATGAGAACAATTTTTGCAAACTTGTCGCATTAATATTCTATCGATGCAGGTTTGATCACTCGCTTTAAGCTCTACAAAGCATACTTTATCAAGTAAATTATTGTCTTGAAAAAAATTGTGTAAAAATTCATATGATTCAACTGAATGAGGAAATCCTTCAAGAATAAACAGTTTTTTCTGTTTATGAATGTTTAATATATTATCCGTAATAATTTTACGAACACTCTTTTCATCAACGTAGTCTCCTTTTTCAATAATGGGTTGTATTTTTTTTCCAAATTCAGTTTGCTTATTGATTTCGCTTCTAAAAATATCTCCGGGTGAAATGCTTACATAGTTATAATTTTGTGTAAGATAGTGAGAGAATGTGCCCTTACCGCTGCCGGGCATGGATATAAGAACCAAGTTTTTATAGCATTGTTCAGGCTTTGATTGAAACCAATTAGCTTTTTCTGGATCAACAATTTGTATAGAATCATTTTTTATTACGTAAAAGATGACATGATCTTTTACGTTTTTTTCTTTCCATTTTGATTTAATCCATTCTATTTCTTTGGTTGTTGCTTTATTAATACGCGCGTCATAATTGTTGATAACAAAATGAACAGTTATTCCTTTGGAGATAAAAAAATGAAGGCCGCCTAAACACATATTCCATAAGGTTTCCAATTCAGGAGAATCATCCGAAGGAATTTGTTCCGGATAGCGTCCAAAAGGCTCAAGGTATATGGGGAAATTATGCAGAAATGTATGATATTCAGTTAGATATTGATTATATATGACAAATTTTTTATCTTTTACCTCTTCTTGATATGCAGGACTTCGCAAGACATCATTATATTGATCGACTAATTTTGGTAGTGCGTTAATATTACAGCTATCAGAAAATAGCTTAGAAAATGGTTTAACATTTCCGATCCTAAAATAATCTTCCAGTTCTAATCTTTTTGCAAAGGCAATGCGGTCCGCATTAGTACCATACAGTAAATCTCCTTCATTCCATGTGAATAAAAAGTTGTTATTGATAATGCTTGATTCAAGGTGCGGTTTATCTTGTTTTATTTTTTTTAAATTCTGTTTATATAAATATTCATTATCTATTATTTTTTGTAGAGCCTTAGTAAGATTTGATAAAGGTTTGAGGCTTGAGCGTTCAAACAGTCCGGATTCAGTATTAATAGCAGCTTCTCTATTTTTAGGCTTATGAAGGAAAGAGATACCGATATTGAGTTTTTGAATATTGAGTGCGCTCAGATGTTGATCTCCAAAAAAAGGTATTACAATCATGGGAACTTCAGTATCGATAGCTTCATTTACACTATTGCCTCCTCCATGAGTTATAAAAATATCAGCCTGTTCAAGTATAGTTCCTTGCGGAACTGATTCGAAAATATGAAAATTTGAAGGCGGATTAGGCATAATCTCTTGAGGATTACGTCCTGCGGAAATCACCACAACGTATTTTTCTTGATTACCTAATTTTTGAGTTAGTGTATCAAAAATATGTGACACAAATGTGTGAACCGCAGGGACATTGTTCCAAAGGTTTTTCGTTACTACTGTTCCCAATGAAACATAAATAAGTTTTTGATGAGGTGCTTTTTTGATTGTATATGGTTCCGTTTTTAATTTTTCAGGACGGACAAAAGTTACGTTTTTTAAGTTTCGATTGCATTGATAGTTTGATGCCTTAATAAGTTTAGGCCATGACCAAATGATATTTTCATTTTCTGAGGGCAATAAAAATGCATCGGAAACCATTTCAAGATTCCGGGCAATAGGTATATTAAACTTTTTTTCTAATTGATTAATTAAAGGGCGATTGTTTTGTATACCTTCGATAAACTGTTTGTTTTTAGGATTAAAAGGGCCCACAATCGCTGGAATAGAGCATATCGTCGGGATATTTAATGCTTGTCCTGCAAAATAACCTTCAAGTGCAAAAAAATCATAGATGATAACATCGCTCCCTTTTATAAGCTCAATGGTTTTATCAACAAGATGCACCGTGCGTGGAAAAGTGAAAACCATCGGAGCGGAAGAAGTTAAAGATGTATCATTTACAATATGTACTTGAATGCCGGCATCGGTAAGTTTTTTAATATATTCAGGGAAAATTTGAATATTTTCCCATCCGGTTATAATAAAGCGGATATTGTACTGTTTCTGAGCAGCTAAATATATGGATGATTTCATTAAAATATTGAAATGACCATAAAAGGGGACAGAAACAAAAGTAATATTTTTAATGTTATTATTGGCAACTTTTTCTTTATTGTTAATAAGTACTGATAGCTGATTGGGATTGGCGACAGTACATGAGACATACAGTATTAAAAATAAAAAACAGTTTTTGAATCTTATCACAAGGATCCTTTTTGAGAGATTTAGTCATAAATAGATAATATTAGCTTAATAATGTACATTGAGCAAAGCTATATTTATGTTATCACTCGGGGGGGGGGTAAAAAGCAATAGTTCGATTAATAGGTATTATTTTATTAGCGGTAATGAATGGAATATCTTCAACGATGTTTTTAATTGGAAGTGTCCCATGAAATCATCGGGTAATATATCAAAATCATCTTCGATGACAACTTTTCCCGCCCAAGATCCCAGTTCACGTTTTTTCTTGTTTGAATCAAATGCAGCCAGTTTAGCTACCGGAATGTCAGCCTTGCAAATGATAACTTCCTGGCCTTTGGCAACCAGTTCTACTAATTTAGAAAGGTTAGTTTTTGCTTCATGAAGATTTGCTTTTTTCAATGTTTTTCTCCGTATTTAAAAAGTATCTCTGTTAGCTTAGCTAAGTTTAGTTAAGCTTGTCAGCAAATATTTCAAAAAACAGTTATGACTTTTAGTTTAGCTGTTTTGTAGATGTTAGTTTTTTATTGAAATAAGAATGGAGAATCAGGTGTTCTAATTTCAGTAAGTCTGGTTGGAGTTAGGAGTTTATATTTAAAAGCTTTCTACAAGAAGGACTGAATCAATTGGTGCTTTAGCTTGTTGGTATGGATTAACATAATCAATTACTGTACCGTTTTCCAGCTGTCGATGATATTCCTGTATTGACTTGCAAAAACGATATTGTCCTTGCATTGCATTATGGAGTGTAAGGATTTTCTTTTGATTGAGTTCGTTTGTGAGAGGGGATACGATAAAAAAGCTCTTTATTATCTGTTTTAAGCTAAACTGTAACTGTGAAAAAAAAGATTCTGTTTGAGTAATAAATGTACAGTTTATTAATAATATGAAAGCATGTTTTGTTATTGTTGTATATTTCATTTCTTTCCTTCAGCGCTATTATTTTTACATATCTCTATCCAGATTAGCAAGATACATGTAAAAAAATTATTAATATTAGGTAAAAATAGATTAAAAGGATATAATTTCAGTTTGACAAGATAAAGCGAGTGGGGTATACTTTTTAATATAAGCTTTAGACAAGTAGCAAAAAATAGACAAAAAACAAATTTTCATGTCCAAATGGAGTTTCCAAAATGACTAAGTTTACCGATTTATCTTTAAGTCCATCTATGCAAAAAGCTTTGCAAGAGCTTGGATTTGTGAGCCCAACTGAAATACAAGAGAAGGCTATTCCTTCTTTAATTGAAAAAAAAGAGTCCGATTTTCATGGCCAAGCACAAACTGGTACCGGTAAAACACTTGCATTTGGAATTCCATTGATTGAAAGAGTTGATCCGGAAGTAAAGCATATACAAGCATTAGTGATTGCACCAACACGAGAATTGGTCACTCAAATTGTTGAAGCTCTAGAATCAGTTGCCAAATATAAACCGGTCACCATTGAAGCAATTTATGGTGGTGTGCCTATGATGAATCAAGAAAGAAAACTGAGAAAAGGTGTACAAATTGTAGTTGGTACAACCGGTCGTGTTATGGATCATGTACGTCGTGGCACCTTAAAATTAAATACACTCACAACATTAGTACTTGATGAAGCTGATATCATGCTTGATATGGGATTCAAAGAGGATATTGATTTTATTTTATCTCGTGCGCCAAAAAAACGAAGCATTTGGTTGTTTTCAGCAACAGTTAAGGCGGGGATTAAAGAGATTAAAGCCGCACATATGCATGATGTTGAAGTTATTTCTGTGAGTCCTAAAGCGGTTACTACAAAAAATACACAGCAATTTTATTCTATAGTTCCATCAAGAGATCGTGTGACAGCAATTTCACGTTTTATTGATTGTGCCCCGGACTTTTATGGTATCATTTTTACTGAAACAAAAGCATTGGCAGCAGAATTGCCACAACAGTTGGCAAAGCGTGGTTACAAAGTTGATGCATTACATGGTGATATGAGCCAAGTATTGCGTAATAAAGTTATTAGTAAGTTTAAGCGTAAAGATATTACTATTTTAGTGGCAACTGATGTTGCAGCCCGTGGTATTGACGTTGCCGGTTTGACTCATGTTATTAACTATTCATTACCGCGCGATCAAGAAAGTTATGTTCACCGTATTGGTAGAACAGGACGTGCAGGAAAACAAGGTATTGCTATCTCATTTATAAATCGAAGTGAGATTGGTCGTCTAAAACGATTAGCTAAAAAATTCACGTCAGAAATCAGTCAGCTTGAAGTGCCAACTTTTGAGCAAGTATTTGATGTTCGTATAAAACAAGCATTGGCATCTTTGGAATCAAAAGATGAAAAAAAAGTATCATCTGATATGGAAAAACGTTTACGTCCATTAATTGAATCGTATTCAAAAGATGCATTAGTAGACGGCATGCTTCAGTTCCTTTCAGATAAATTTGGTAAATTCGATTCACATAAAAAAGATATCACAGCACCTCAAGAAACTACTTCACGTTCTTATAATAGAGATGCAAGAGATTCATACGAAATTGCTGACAATATGTGCGAATTAATGCTCAATGTTGGAACGATGGATGGCGTTAGTCAAGAGGATGTACTTCAATTCATTCTTTCATCAAAAAAAATAAAAGAAAAAGATATTGCAAAATTACGTGTTATTAAAAAGCGTAGTTTTTTCACTGTGCCTGCAGATTGTGCAAGAGCTCTTTTACGTGCATTGGATAAAAAGAAATTTGGTGGTCGTAAAACACGTGTAAGTTTTGCAACAAGCAGATAATGAGTTTTATATTTTAAGTCTATTGTTCCCTGAACTAAAAAATATTTTTTGGTTCGGGGTTTTTTCGTTTTAATACTGTGTTTATTTTGAAATAAAATATTTTTTTTAAGTAAGACACATTTTTAATGATATGCTATAAGCTGTTTTGGATTTGAAACAGTTAAAACAGTAAAGGCTTATTTATGAACCATAGCTTAAAGAAAATTATATGTATGTTTCAATTTTTTATTATGTATTGTGCTTTTGCAATGGATAGAGAAACTATTATTCCAAAGAACGATATAGGCCTTCATGTGACAGCAAAAGGGGTTATGTCTGCTTCAAGTGTTGCTTTAAAAAAACAGACCGAATTGATGCATAATATGTGTCGAAAAAAAAAGCGACGAAAAGCAGATGATGAAGTGGTTCAAATGTTAAAGGGAGATGATATATCGCAAGATCAGTCTATAAATCATGGAAGTTTTTTACAAAATTTAAATCTTTCTGAAACAGAACAGTCAATATATCAGTTGGGTTTTAAAAGAAAAAGAGACGTATTTGGGACTCAAGAAACGGAGGGTGAGGATGTTCAAATGCTTGATGCAGATGATTTGTGTGCCTCATTGGAAAATGATACAGTACTTTTTAAGCAAGTAGGTATACGTTGTAGCCAAGAAATATTTAATTGTGCCGGTAGTACTTTTGCTCATGTTATACAAGATTGTCCTACAGGAGATAGACTAGAGGCTATAAATCAGATTTTCAAAGATTTAGATGCAGATCAAACAGTATTACTTATCAAAGCAATCAGCGCAATTTCAAGGGATAAAAAAGATATAGATGGCTGGCAACAACATCTTTCATTTTTCACATCGAAGCTAGAAAAAGATGATCTTCTATTTTTGCTTAAAAAAGCGAATTATCTTGATATTCCTGCTTTGCAAGAAAAATGTAGTGATTTATTAGTGCAGAATGCATCATATAATTTTAGTGAGATAGTAAAGCTCCCTTATGAATTGGCAGAACCGATTTTAATGTCACGATTTGATTGTTTTGATCGACTTCTTTTAAAACGTGGCGGATTAGTTAAGTTTCAAATTTCAGTATCGGAAAGTATGTCTATTAAAGCCATTGATGAGTTAAATAAACTATATATAGTACAAGATGGTGGACGTTTTTTTTTCTATGATGTTGAAAATGGGATTTATAAAGAAATTTTAATTCCTTGTGACTATACTGATTCGGTTTATTTTGAGGCTAAAAAATGTAGTCTCATGGCTGATGGTCTCATAATAAAGCTATCAAATCGTATATTGAAATATAATTTTTGTACAGATGAGTGTAAGGAATTATTTGTTTTACATGATGATGAACAATTCTACTCTGAGATGTTATTTAATCAAACAAAAACAGGCTTTTTAGTTCGTACATCAGTAAATAAAATATATGTATTAGATTTACAAAGAAAACGCTATCATCAAATTGTTAAAATGGAGGATGACGAATATATAATCAGCTATGCATTTAACGAAGTGGGTGATCACGCAGTAGTTTTAACAAACTTAAGATTAATAAACTATGATATAGAAAAATGTAAACCGGTTATAATGACTGGAATACATATGCGCGAAAGTCCACAAATTGTAATATTTGATTCTTTGCAAAAGCATCTTTTTTTACACTCTAGGAATCATATGTATGCATGTAATATAAAAACTGGTAAATGTGAGCAAATTTTTAATACAAAATTGGGGCAACTTATTAGATATGTTTCATATCAAGGGCAAAAAAATAAGTTATTTATTGAAACTGACCGTAGTGTATACATGTATGATGAACAGGATGGTTCTTCTACTGAACTTTTTTACAAGAATCGTAGTGAACGTATGGGTGAAAGATGTGCAACGCTAAATAAAGAGGGTCGTAGGCTACTGATTCAGACTAATAGACGGGCTTTGCTTTTTGATCTTTTTGATGATGTGTCGCTTATAGGTTCTATTAATTTAGATTTAATGAGATCAGTAATATGTTGTTTAAATAGTTCGGGTGATAAAGTATTGATAAAAGCAAGAAATAAACTTTTTTTATATACCGTTGAAAGTCAGGAATGCCAAAAAAAAATGCAGGTAGGTTTGTATGAAACGCTCAATGCAATGTTTAATCAAAATGGTGATCAAATTTTGATTAGTACCGATAATTGTGTTTTTGTGTATGATATTGATGCGGAACGTTTAATTCCTTTTTTTGAAAAAAAATTAGATGAGGTCTTGCAAGAGGTTTATTTCAGTAAGGATGGAAGTATGATTGTTGTCAAGACGGATAAGCGTTTACTACTTTACAATAGCTATTCAGGTGAATGTAAAGGTGTATTTGCTTTTGGATTAGAAGAATTTTGGAATGATGTTCAATTACATGATTCAGGAAAATCTGTATTAATAAAAACCAATGAACGTTTGCTTAACTGGACTCTTTCAGATATACCGCTATTACAGCAGTTAAACGCTGAACAATGTGATTTTATTACTAAAGCATCACATGCATGGCAATGCAATAAGCCGCATCTTGTAAGATCAGAAGAAGTTCCTATGTATCATAGTTTGCCTGATGTATTCAAGCAAGTACATTTATTTATTTGATAGGTAATCGTGCCACAATTAGTGTGAATCGGTTTAGATATTCATTTTTTGTAATGTGAAGTGGTTTTTCTAATAACGTTTTTTAGAATATATTGATTTTATATTGTATTACAAAAATCTTCTTGATATCCTTCGGTTGAACTTTTAACCGAAGGGTAAAAACATGAAATCATATATACCATTTTTTATATTATCGATTTTTTATTTATTTGCTGCAGATCATTTAGAATCACTCGATTTAGTAAAAGCACAGTTTAAAGAATATCGTCCAATACAATTAAGATCTGCTGATGGATCTGTCTTTTTAATTCCAGAATCGTTAGCATCTATTTCAGAAACGTTAAAAAATCAAGCAAAAGAGAATCTGCCAATTGATTTGAGCCATTTTTCTAATGAGTTGTTGGAGGATCAAATTGGATTAATGTATGAAGTTTCGGAACAAAGAAAAAACAGCATCAAAGCTAAAGAAATTGTTCAATCATTAATGCCTCATTATCAAGCTGCGACTTCTGATGATTTAGAAAAATCTATACGTGCTGCTCGTTATTTAGACGTTCAAGAAATGTTTCAAGCGGCTAGCCAAATAGGTACAAAAAGAAAAAGAGAAGACGCAGAAAAAAAAGAACCAATGCAAAAATCAGATCTTTGTGTTTTTTTAACCGGTCAAGATAATCAAACAGTAGTAATCAAAAAAACTGAAGATGTAAAAGAAGATATCACTTGTGATTTGAAAGTGTTTGATTGTGCTGGCAGTACCTTTAATAATGCGGTCCTTGATTGTCCTGCGGAGTCAAAAGTACATTTTATCAATGAAATTTTTAAGTCATTGTCTAAAGAGCAAGCAGGTGTGTTAATTAATGCAATTCAGGCAGTATACTTTGATAAAATCTCCATGGTTGATGAAGATTGCAATCATGTTACATCACTTGTAAGTCGCTATGGAGTAGATTTTCTGGATTTTTTGCTTAGAAAGTCTAATTATTTAGATATGCCTTCAGTTCAACAAGTTTGTAGCACATATTTAGCAAAAAGATCAAAGTATAGTTTTGAACAAGTTTATACATTGCCTTATGAATTAATTTTGCCTATTTTGAATCTGCGATTTAATCGTTTAAATCAATTGATTAATCGACAAATACATATTAAAGAAATTGCACGAAAAGAAGGTGCAACCTTTTATGATGATATAATTTTAACGGAAGATGAAGCTCATTTATTTATAAAAACTGCTCAAGAAATTTTGATATATGATATGCAATGTGATAGTTATACCGTTTTATTTGAAGTTGATGATGATATTGAAACAATAGAAGAAATGATTGTTAGTTTTGATGAAACAAAGGTTATAGTAAAAACAAATCTAGGCTTATTGGCTTATGATTTGCAAAATGGAGGCGAAAAAAGATTTCACTTGCAAGATAATGAATATGATGATTATTTTGTTGTTCCTGATGGATATGATGATGAAGAGATCCAATTTGCTGAGTTGAGCCTTGATGGCAATAAAGTGTTTATTCAAACAGATCATAATAAAACTTTTCTTTGGGATTTAAATACAGGAGAGGAAAAGTTGTTATCAGGACAAGAGGCTGAGGCAGGTCAAGAGGTAAATGCAGATGATTTGGAAGCTGCAGTTGCTATTGGTTTGATCACAGCAGCCGCATTGACAGCAGATAATGAATTGCAAATGGAAGATAGTGATGAAGATGTTCAAGATGCAGATCTTGAAGGTTTGTCTGAAGATAGTGATGAGGATGAATCAGCTGATGAGCTTTTCGATCGACATTTTATTGATGAGGAAATGGGCGATATACAAATGGTGAGTCTTAATTGTGATGGCAAGAAGGTGTTGATCTGTACTGATAGGCAAGTGATTTATAGAGATATAGAACAAAAAGAGCTTGATATTTCTATTGATTTAGAAGGTGCTAGGTATGTGCAAAGGCCTTATTTTTTATACGGTGAAGAAGAAATTTTTATGTGCACTAATGAGCAAGTCCTCAGGTGGAATATTAAAGAAAATAAAACAGATATTTTTTTTGAAGCATCTGTTGATGAAGAGATTGAAAGAGCAACGTTAAATAAAAATAAAGATCGTGTGCTTATTAAAACGGATAAGCAAGTTGTTCTTTATGATATGACAACAAGTAGAATGAAGCAAATGTATTCTATAAATGAAGCAGAAGAAGTTGAAGAGTCTGAAGAAGCTGATGAGTTAGATGTTTCGGATGTTGAAATGGAGGATGTGCAGGATCTTGAAGAATCTGATGAATCTGAAGAAGAGACAGATGCATATGATGAGGACCCTGTAATACATGTAAATGATGAAGGCCAAGAGTTTTATGAGGAAAATGGGATAGTGGTTTTACTAGATCAAGTTGTTGATGAAAGTGATGATGACCATGCTTTGGAAGATGATGATGCAATTCAAGAAGGTCAAGAGTATGAGCCGGATGAATCAGGTGATGATGAAATGGTGTTTGAAAGCAGCGAAGTTAAATATACAACTTTCAATGGTGACGGTGATAAAGTTTTTATTGTTGTTCAAAATGATTTAATTATACATGACATTGAAACAGGAAGATCTAAAAGATTTGAAATCCCTGAATTATTATTGCTTAATAATGTTGAAGATTACTGGTTACATGTCAAATTTAATGTTCAAAAAGATAAAATGCTTATACGCACTGATAAGCATATTTTTGTTTATGATTTGCGGGATGAAGTATATAAAGTTAGTTTCAAAAAAGAGCGAGATGAGGTGGTTTCTTGTGCCGATTTTAATTATGCAGGTGACAAAGTAATTATAGGAACGAGTAATCGCGTTTTAGTCTGGCCGTTTTTTTTCATGTCAGAAGAGCTCTTTTGGGATAATTTGAAGGAGTGCAAGGTTGCATTCCCTCAATCGCATATGATAAAACAGTTTGATCTCATATATAAAGCATCGAGAGCATGGAGAAAAAAAGAGGCATATCAATTAGTATCAGATGAAGAAAAAAAAATGTACGATATTTTGCCGGTTAACTTGAAGAAATTGGAGCTATTTTCATGAAATATATTATAAATGTTTTATTTTTTACATTATTTTGTACACAAGGGAATAGTCTTGTTGCAATGGATCAAGTAAATGGAGTATTTCTTGAAAGCTACCTTGGCCATAAGCGAAATAATACTGATGCATCAGTAGATCAATCTTTAAAAAAAATGAAAGTATCATCGTTATTAGTTTCAGAACCGGATGTTGTGCCGACAAAAAAATCTTTGGTTACGGTTACGCACAAAGTATTACGTGATATGTGGTTTAATAAGACAAAAAGAAAAGCAGTTTTTGATATTAATCATCAACTGTTTGTAAAAGAAGATGAGGGAAGTGGACTGAGATATATTTTTAATTTGGACCCATTGGAATGTCATCAGTCAGTTTCTTTTAATGCGTTAGAAGATGCATTATTGATTTGTACGGATAAACGGATTTTACTGCATGATATAAAAGCAGATAAAAATCAAACAATAGTCGAAAGAGATCATTCTGAAATATATGTATCTGCAAAGTTTAATCGAACAGAAAATAGTATTTTAATCTGTACCAATAAGCGGATTTTACTTTTTGATATAAATCAAAAAGCATATAAAGTGCTCTTTAATGCTTCTTTGAACAAGTGCATTGGAGAAGCTTGTTGGAATGCAGATTTTGATCAATCAGAATCATCTGTAGTTATTCACACAAGTAAGCGCATTATTCATCATGACCTTGAGACCCTTTCAAACAGAGCGATTTTCCGTGCTAAACCAGATGAATATTGTCGATCTTTTTGTTTAAGTCGTGCAGAAAACATTATGGTTATTCGGACTGAAGATAGAGTTATACTTTTGGATACGATAAATCCAAGAATTTATGATATTATTATTGGTAACAAAAATATAAAATCAGCTCTTTTTAGTAAAGATGAAAAAGAGATTATAATATGTACAGATAATGCTGTTAATGTTTATAGCATACAAAATCGTGATTTAAGATCAGTTTTTAAAGTAGATGCATGTGAGAAGTGCCAGTCTGGTATGTTCAACCGATCCAAAGATAGGTATTGTTTATTGACTAATAAGCGCATTTTATTATTTAATGCTTTCACAGGTTTGTTTCAACAAGTTTATAAAAAAGATAATATACAGTCAGTTGTATTTAATGATCAAGAAAATGAGCTTTTGGTTTCCACTGAACACGAGCTTTTTGCAGTGCCTTTCATATAACAAGTAATTTTTCATACATCTTTTAGCATGATATACGACGTTCTGTTTTTAGAATAGTGTGAATTTTGAATCATGAAAGTTAATTGTATGAAAAAAATTAGAAAAATTATAACTATAGCTCAATTTTTAGTTATGCCTTTTGCAAGCGCAATGGATACAGAAAATTCTTTGGGCACAAAAAGAAAAAGAAATACTGCTCAAGAAGTTGGAATATCTTATACACCGAATTTTTGTGTTGCATTGAAAGATGGTAGAGTAACCTTTAAACGAGCAAATATAAGATGTGATCAAGATATATTTGATGTTGCAGGCGGTACATTTGATCATGTCATGCAAGATTGTTTATCAGGAAATAAACTACAGGTTGTCGATCATATTTTCAAAGGTATGGATAAGCATCAAACAGGATTACTTGTGCATGCTATTGAAAATGTTTATCGAGATAAAACCGATGAAAGATTGCGCAGTAGGCTTGAAAGATTTACTTCAAAGTTAAAGACAGATGAATTGCTGTTTTTGCTTAAGCAAGCAAATTATCTTGATAATGGATCGTTGCAAAAAGCATGTATCGATTTGTTGGCTCAAGATGAAACGTATCGCTTTCAAGATATTGTTGAGCTTACTCCTGAGTTAGCAAGGCCGATAATGCATGAACGTTTCACGTCTATAAATAATTCTTTTTTATCTATAGGCGGATCCAACCGATTTGAGCAACGTATTTCCTCGGTGGCTTCGGTTGTGAGATTGGATAATTCAAATCGATATTTTGTTGTTCGGACGCATGGACAAACTTTTTTCTATGATATGGTTAAAAATAAGTATCAAAAAATGCCTATTTATTTAAATTTAAGTCAAAATTTTTTGTATGATAAGCGTGAGCATCTATATTTTACATACTTTAATCCGGTATATAGTCCAATATTCAGTTATCATATAGCAACCGGTTTACTAAAAGAGCACGATGTGTTTTTTTCAGAAAAGGATGCTTTTCATCTTTATAATCCGATTTTGAATGAAACAGGAGATAAAATAATCTTCAGTTCAACTGCCGGCGCTATCGGTCTTTTGGATGTTGAGACCGGTGATAGTAGTATTATTCGTCGTATAAGTGAAGATGAAAGATTTTTAAATTTTGGATTTAATCAAGCAGGCGATAGGGTAATTATCACGTCATGTTGTCGTATTGAGATATATGATGTACATCAAAATAAATTTATAGAACTGCAAGATGTTAACCCATATTCTTTTTTTGGTGAGTCTGTACATTTTAATTCAACGCACATTCAATATTGAAGTGCATAATTTAAATCAAAGCCAGTATCCTGTAAA
>JBBDMI010000009.1 GCA_040878395.1 Candidatus Dependentiae bacterium
TCACTTGGCCTTTTTTATTATCTTAAATTATGCACTTCAGAGTTGAATCTGGGAAATAATTACCACACAGTTTCCAAATAGTATGTGATAAAAATCCAAGCACAAAAAAAATAAATCGATTCATCCATTTTGTCATCCCTGAAGGGGATCCAGCGGTAACCGGTGTGATCTAGAGAAATACTTAGCCAAAAAAGTTTGTTCATTTAGGGAATGATTGGTTTTTAATGTTTTTAAATTTTACTTTATAATACTCTTTAGACAATGCACATCATTGACCAAGACTTTATTAACATTAAGCCGGTCACCGCTAGATTCCCTTCAGGAATGACAAAATGGGCATATTTTTCATTAAATGATATTACACAAAAAATACAATTTTGATATACTATGCGCAGCCATAACTTGCGTTTTCAACTTTGCTTAACTAACCCTATAGGAACTTATCACTTGCTTCTTTAATTCAACTTATTTTTACTTTACAATGCTGTGAACATTTTTAATATCTAACGTTGCTTTTCACATAGGATGTAATATCCAAGGACGAAAAACAAAGCATTTTTTTGCCTATTTTGTCATCAAGTATGTTTAAACAATTTAATGTGATAATTTAGGTGCAAAAAAACAAAGTAATTTGCCCATTTTGTCATCAAGTATATTTAAACAATTCGTAAAAATCCAAGCACAAAAAAAATAAAACAATTTGCCCATTTTGTCATCCCTGAAGGGGATCCAGCGGTAACCGGTGTGATCTAGAGAAATACTTAGCCAAAAAAGTTTGTTCATTTAGGGAATGATTGGTTTTTAATGTTTTTAAATTTTACTTATTTTATAATATTTTTTAGATAATGCATATCATTGATCAAGACTTTATTAACACTCAGCCGGTTACCGCTGGATCCCCTTCAGGGATGACAAAATAGAGAATTATTTCATCTATAATGATCATTACTATACAAAAAAAATTAAAAACTGTTCGCAGTATTAAAATAAAAAAACTGTTGTCTTGATTTTGAAGAAAGCGTTTTTTGCTTTATACTATTAAATACGATAAAAAAATTAGATTTGGTTTATATGCAGGAGAAACACCATGCGCATATTTTTATTAAAAGATATTGAAAAAATTGGCCTTGAAGGCGAAATAGTTAGAGTAAAAGATGGTTTTGGAAGCAATTATTTAGTACCTCGCAAATTAGGTATTGAAGTTACGCCAAAAAATGAACATCAATTTCTAAATCGTGTCAAAAATGTTGAGCATCGTAAAGAAGCTATTGCAAGCAAAACTTCTATGCTTGCTGAAAAAATTAAATCTTTACGCATAAAAATTAAACACAAAGCACATGATGAAGGCAAACTTTTTGGTGCTGTCAGCCCAAACGAAGTTGTTGAATCATTAGCTGAAAAAGGTATATCGGTTTCAAAAAGCCAAATTGATTTTGGCAAATCAATTAAAACAACCGGTACTTATGATGTTAAAGTAAAATTATCTTCAAAATTACAACCTTCATTTTCGTTGGTTGTTGTAGCTGAAAAAGCATAATAATTAATCAATGTATAAAAAACAATATGCTCAACGAGCACAAAAAAACAGACCTTCATCAGAGCAATTACTCGGCAAGTCGTTACCTGCAAATATTGATGCAGAACGAGCAGTTTTAGGTGCGTTACTCATAAATGATGAGTGGGTTGCACAAATTCTTGAAATTTTAAAGCCGGAAGATTTTTATAGTCCGTCTCATAAAATTATATTTGAGCATATTGTTGCATTATCTCAACAGTTCAAGCGTGTTGATTTAGTTACCTTGCAAGACGAGTTAACTAAAAAAGAACAATTAGAAACAGTCGGTGGCGTAGTTTATCTGATTTCTCTACAGGAAGAGATACCATCGGCCGGTTTAATTAATCAACATGCACAAATTATCAAAGAAAAATCTATTTTACGTGAACTTATCGGATCGGCAACCGGTATTATAACTAACTGTTATACGCAAGATCAAAAAGAAATTGATACCGTATTGGATGAAGCCGAAAAAACAATTTTTCAGATTTCTAATAAACGTTCATCTGAAAGTTTTGTACAGCTGAACATATGGCTCAAAAAAACATTTGCTCATCTATCTGATATAAAGAGTCATTCAAAAGGCATCACCGGTGTTCCGACCGGTTATAAAAAACTTGATGATTTAACCAGTGGATTTCAGAAAGGTGATTTTATTGTATTAGCCGGTCGTCCTTCTATGGGTAAAACCGCATTAGCGTTGAGTATGGCAACTTATGCATGTGAACAAAAGGTCGCAATTGGTGTTTTTTCATTAGAGATGTCAGCCGAACAGCTTACGTTGCGTTTGCTGTCAGGTGAATCCGGTGTTGCTCATCATAATATTCGTAATGCAACGATAACATCTGATGAATGGGTTGAATTGACGAACGTTGCAGCACGTCTTGCAGATTTTAAACTGTTTATTGATGATACTGCAATGTTGAACATAATGGATCTGCGAGCAAAAGCACGTAAGTTAAAAGCAGAGCACGATATTCAATTTCTTATTATTGATTACCTTCAGTTGTTGCATGGTTCTTCTCGTTATGAAAATCGTCATCAAGAGGTTTCGGAAATTTCACGTTCCATCAAAGCTTTAGCAAAAGAGTTGAACATTCCTATTTTGGCCGGTGCGCAGTTGTCACGTGCAGTTGACAGTCGTATGGATAAACGTCCAATGCTATCTGACCTTCGTGAATCCGGTGCGATTGAGCAAGATGCTGATTTAATTATGTTCTTGTATCGCGATGTCGTATATAATCCTGAAACTGAAAATCCTGCATTATCAGAGGTTATTATTGGTAAGCAACGTAATGGACCAACCGGCACTGTTTATCTTCACTTTGCTCGAGAGTTGACTAAATTTCAAGATATGGAACAAGATTAATATTCAGTGATAATCAATTTTGACCATTTTGGACACTAAGTATATTCAAACAATTCTTAAATAGAATGTCATAATCCAAGTACGAAAAATAAAGTGATTTTGCCCATTTTGTCATCAAGTCAACAACATACTTGATGACAAAATGGGGAGTTTTGACTTCATGTTTAAGCTATTATCACCACTCATTTAAAAACATGCTTTTTTGTTTTAGGCTTTCATGTTTCTCCCTCCTGTCATTCCCAGCCGTCGCTAACCGTACTTCGCATAAAGCTTCGTAGGTCTGTCCTCTGACTTGTGCGCAGAAGCTTCAGCGAAGGAGTAAGTTTTAACGTAAGATGGAAGCTAAGGCGGGCAGGCTGCGAAGGCAGGAATCCTTATTACTTTCCCTTGAATAATAATAAGATGCACGGTATCCTTTGACTGTGTTAATTTTAAAAAAGAACAAAAAAAGGATAAAAAAAAGTGAAGCCATTTGTATCTATAATAGTATGTTTAATATTTTTTAATCATTACATTCAAACACAAGATATTCTTAATCATCAAGAACTGGTCTGTCAATTACGTCAACCTTGGCGGCATATACAAAATCAAGTAAAAGATTGTGTTGTGCAAATATTTGCACAACGAGCAGAAATAAACATTTGTTGTCCATGGTTTTCTCCTGCTCAACAACCTGCACGTGGCAGTGGTTTTTTTATTAATGATAAAGGTGAACTACTTACCAATGCACATGTAGTTGATCAAGCCCTTACTATTTGGTTACAAATTCCATCATTAGGAAAACGTTTTATTAATGTTGAACTTATTGGTGTAT
This sequence comes from Candidatus Dependentiae bacterium, assembly GCA_040878395.1. NCBI lineage: Bacteria > Candidatus Babelota bacterium. The sequence continues at coordinate 3,739 of JBBDMI010000009.1, forward strand.
GTCCTGAAAATGATATTGCTCTATTGCGCATTGCTCAAGATGAATTTGAGATGGTAAAAGAACAGTTAGGAGAAATTCCGTATTTGCAATTAGGTGATTCAGATACCGCATATCGTACGGATGAAGTTTTGGCATTAGGCTATCCTTTAGGACAAGAATCGCTAAAAAGCACTACCGGTGTTATCAGTGGTCGTGAGCAGCAGTGGATACAAATGGATGCTGCTATTAATCCGGGAAGTTCCGGAGGCCCAATGCTCAATATGCATGGAGAAGTTGTCGGTATAAATTCTGCAGGTTACACTGAAGCACAAAATGTTGGTTATATTATTCCTATTAATAATGTAAAAGTTATTTTATCAGAGTTATACAAGAAAAAATTATTACACAAACCATTTTTGGGAGTTCTGTCTATCAATGTAACTGATGACACAACTGATTACTTGCGTAATCCTCAACCGGGCGGTTGTTTTGTGGCAGAAGTTATAAAAGATAGTCCTCTTTATAATGCCGGCGTACAACGCGGTGATATGATTTATGAAATTAATGGGCATCGATTGGATATTTATGGAGAAATGAGTGTGCCATGGTCAGAAGATAAAGTTTCTATTATAGATTATGTTTCACGTATTGAGCTTGGACAAGAAGTTCCTATAATAGTTTATCGTAAAGGTGAGCGTTTAGAGCTGACAACTTCATTTAGCCAATCAAGTCGTTTACCAATTGATAGAATATATCCGGGACATGAACCTCTTGATTATGAAATTTTTGGTGGCATGGTTGTTATGGAATTAACATTAAATCATGTACATGCATTGGTTAATTATGCACCATGTTTGGCTCGTTATGGGGAAATGAAAAACAAAAATGAGCCGGTTTTAGTTGTAACGCATGTTTTTTCAAATTCACGTTTATATCGTTCTCGTAGCGGTATCAATCCGGGAAGTACACTTGTTGAAGTCAATGAACAACCGGTAAAAACATTAGATGATTTCAGACAAGCAATAAAAGAACCGGTTGATGATACTTATTTTGTAGTGCGTGCTGCAGATAAAGTGAGTAATATTACTGACAACTTATTAGTAGTATTACCGTATGAAAAACTACTTAAAGATGAACTCATGTTAGCAAAAAATCATCATTATCCTATTTCGGATACAGTCAAAGAGTTATTGCAAGCAAGAGAATTGATCTCTCTATTACCTTAGTATAGATATATTAATTGAGTGTTGCGTGCAACACTCAATTTTTTTTTAAAGAGAGTGTGATATGATCATTTTAGGAATCGATCCAGGTTTTTCAGTAACAGGATATGGTATTTTAAAAAAAGAAGGACCGACTTGTTATCTTATTGATTATGGTTATCTACAAATGTCATCACGTAAACATCTGTCTGAACGAGTACATATTTTTTATGATTTTTTTACTGAAAAAATCACAACACACAAAGTTACTGACATAGCATTGGAAACTTCATTTTTGGGTAAAAATGCTCAAAATTTTTTAAAGCTTGGATATCTGCGTGGTATCTTATATTTATTGGCTCATCAACATGAGGCACATTTGCATGAGTTTTCTCCGCGTGAAGTCAAACAATCAGTAACAGGATATGGTGGTGCATCAAAAGATCAAGTTGAACGGGTCATAATGCAACTGTTTCCTAAGCTGCAAACACAACAAAAACAAGATGTAACCGATGCATTGGCAGTTACATTATGTGGTTTGTGGAAAAAAAAATCATTGTCTTTTTGATAATTTTGTTCAAATTATTGCTTATCAAAGCCATTTTACGTTACAGTTGCAACAAGGGAAAAAGGGATGTTTTTTATCAGTTCTAGTAGGACTGTTAAGGAGGGTTATATGTATCATCAAAACCTACGCATGACGCCATCAAAGCATATTGACATAGCCCATATTGCACGTGTGAATCACGCAGCATTTTTAGAACATGAAATTATAGCTTTTAATGAAATGTTATTGAGTCCGGGGTTACATACTGTAACGGTAAAAAATAAAAAAGTTGGTCGTGAAATTGTTGATATATTTTTATCATTATTAAACTGTTATCAACGTGTTTATTGGTTGAGTAGTGACAGAAAGGTTCCACCGGGAACGATTAATTTGTATGAACAATTTAATACATTAAACTGCTTAGATGACAATGCCCAACTTTATGAATTTATGTGTACTCAATTTAATGCTAATTTTTTAGTAATTGAGTCTTCAGATATGTTGCAATACGAATCTTGGTTTGAACAGTTTCATATTGCATTGCATGAAATACATGCCTTTGATAATATTCCGGTGCTTCACTTAGATTTTATGCAATAGGCTTAACAAAAGAAAAGTGCTTCCAATAAAACAAAGCACTTTTCTTTATATTTTCTTATTTTTCAAGCATAGCGAGAAGCATAGATGCGGCTTGCTCAATTTCAGTATGTTTAAATTGTCCTGCACGTTGTTTTGCAGCAATCAAACCACTACGAAAAACTTCATTAAAATTTCCATAGGGAAACTCATAATGTTCTTTAACATCTTCTTGGCTATCATTATTTGTCGCCAAAAACCATTTGCCATAATCTGCAAATGAATGATTATCTAAATATGCATTTTGTGCATGAGCATCAGGATTATTCGATGCCCAATCATCAGTACGATTTACTTTGCCTTCTTGAATTAATTTGCGGGCATGTTCAACTGCTGCAACATTCAAAGTTAGTTTTTTTGCATGTTCTTCCATACTATCTCCTTTTGATAATGGAATATTTATAAAAATTCTTTTTTATGGTGCTTCTGCTGATCTCAGAGTTATTGCAGGTGCAACCTTGCGAGCTTGTTGGGTTTTAAGAAACTCGAGAATATTAGTTCTTTCCGGTAGCGAAAAGTCTTTAAGTAAACGAGGATCTCTTAATCCTTCAATATAATTATTGTATTCTTTTTTATTATCGAATGTCTTTAAGAAATCTTTATCAAGTAATTTAGCTAGGGCCAATAAGTAAATAACCTCGTTAAAGCTAAATGTTGTTGATGTAGGCAGGAACCATATTCGAATAGTTGGGATTGTTTCAGCTGCGCCGCAAGTGAAAATATGAAAACTAGTTGATGGATCCTGTGGTTGAAATTTTAATTTACCAAATTCAGGAGAGTGCCCAGTTATTGTTGTTATAGGCTTCATTTTCAAAATACCGTGCTCGCTTGGTTCAATATTGATGAGTGATTCTTGACTTGTGCTCCAAAGCTTGATTGTGCCATCACTGGAAATGGATGCAAGGTAGTTCCCATCGTTAGTGAATTCACACGCATTAACTGCACCTTGATGACCTTCTAGTACAAACTCTTTGTCACTAACAAAGTCATAAAGTATTATATTAGGAGCTTCCTCTACGCACAAACTAAGTTTAGAATCCGTATTTTTAGGAATAGCTATATAAGTAGCGGGGTTACCTTCTCCATCAAGTTGTTTTTTAATGAGCTTGTTTTTTTCTATATCCCAAATAATTACATTTCCAATACTATCACCAATATACAGCTTAGTTTCACTTGCTTCGATTACCGATATATATATATATTCTTCTCCTATAGGTGGAACGATTTTTTCTTCCAGGGTTTTTGGGTCAATAATTCTTATCGAGTTATCACTCTGAACAATAAAGAACTTTTGTGCATTTATACTATAATAGAGCATAGAAGGTTGCATAGCCTCATCTGGATAGTCGATTTCTTTCACTGTTTCGCCGGTTCCAATATTAACAATTTTGACTGAATGATGAATGTCATTATGATCAATTGTGCCTGCATATAGTTTGAGGCCATTAAGAAATATAAATTCAACTTCGTCATACTTGATACCATCGGCCAACTGACCAAATGTACTAACCGTCTTTGTTTTTATGTCTATACTCATTAGGTGATTGCCAACCCAGGCATACGCTTTTTCATCTGGTCCAAAGGTTACAGGATTGAGTATTTCGTCGAAAGTTTTGCTGTATATGCGCATATATTTGCCAGATGACCAAAAATCTTGTGTGTTCCATACACGTAGAGTATTTACATTATTTGAAACCGTTAAAAAATATTTTCCGGTAGTATCATAATCAAAATCTGTTGTTTCAGGTTGTTCAATTTTATAAATTGGTCTATTAAAAACAAGCTTAAGAATGTCTGATTCGTATTTTTTATATAATGCTTGAGCTATAAGGCCTTGTGCTAGATAAGGCACTTTGTTATTGATATTTTCTAGAGCCTTAAACGCAGATTGACCGCTTTTAAGTGCTTGATAGTAAACACTTAAATAAGCTTCAACTTGAGGTAAAAATGCTTGTGCTGCTAAACTTGCAAGTTTTGAAACTGAAACTTGAGAAGATTGTGGTTTGCTATTTTCTGATATACTCGGAGATAAGCTTGACGGACTTGCAGCTGCATTTGATATTTGGGGGGCTACAAAAATACATACTAATACGCTATTAGTTACTGACTTCATGGAGCAATCCTTCAAAGTAAGTTTTTTTTGCATGTTCTTCCATTTTTTCTCCTTTTAATGTTTTTAAATTTAAAAATGTAAATCAACATAAGGTTCATTGTTAAACCAATTTAAAGCTTTATATTTTTCATCCTTAGAAAACTTATTTCTGTAAAGAAATATTTCTTTCAAATTAGGTATTGCCTTTAACAGTTGTGGTCGTAAATCTTCTAAAGAGCTTAATTGGTTATCTGTAAGTCTTAACCTTTCTACTTCTTTTATGTTAGGTATAAGAGTTATCCCATCTAAATTGTTGAGGCCTTTATTAGATAGATCTAATGTCAAAGTTCCACTTTCATTTATTAATCCTAGGTTTTCGCCTTGACTAAGCAATATATTAATACTAATAATCATAGGCGCACTTTTTGCCAATCTAGGCCCTGATCTAAGAGGACTTGGATCTCCGCCGTACACATTTAATATAAATACAGTACATATTATTAGTAACTTTTTCATTTTGTTCTCATTTTTAAGGTTTAGCTGGTCTCAACACAAGCTTTTTATTACAAATATAATTATAGCATATGGCTTTAAAAAGAAGCAAGAAATGAAGGGCGTCCAGGAATAAACAGATTAAAATAGGTAGTAAAAAACTATTCTAATGAAAATTTCACCTATATTTATATTTTTTGTTGTTTTATAATAATGAAATATTGTATATTTGTAAATAATAAGTTAGTTACACATAGCAAAGGAAGATTATGTATTCTATTAAAAATTCATATTTTATGATAACCATGCTGTTACTCGTAGGGGTGCATCAGGTAGTTTATTCAGATATGAAATCATGGGCTAAAATACTAGAAAGTAAAACAAAAAATGAAAGGAAAGATGTTACTGATTATAAATTGGCTTCAAAGTTTGTAGATGAGCTTAAAAACACAAAAATGAAATACTCTATTCAAAATAATGCATTGAGAAGAATAGCAGTTTGGGGTATTCCAATAAATAGTCCTCCTTATGTTTTGGCAGTCGTTCCTCCAAAAGTAAAAGCTGAGATAATAATTCCAGGTACATTATTAAAAATGTATGTGATTGATGAATCTATAATGATGCAAGGTGGTGCTGATGCTGCAAAAAAAGGCACACGTGTATTTGAGCAGTTTTTAAAAACAGTTCCCAAAGAGAAATGGGTGAAACTATTTTATTATGGTGGCAGTTTAGAATACATTTTTGAAAGACCGCGTGCATTGTCATTGCAATTTTTGAAAGACATTGCAAATAAAATTGTTGAGGCAGGAGGTGTGATTAAGGATGGCTTTTCCGTGAGTTCCATTAAGACTGCTGGAGGATACTCTTTAGTGGTAACAACAGACGAATCAGGTTTTAGGCGGTGGTCAATGCAAAATAAAAGAATAAGAATATAAAAGAATAAGAATAACAAATTAGTAAGTTTGCAAAGTTTGCCTAAAGAACTGCCTGCATTACAAGAGTTATATCTTATTAGTAACAAGTTAGAAAATTTACAGGGGATGCCTAAAGAGCTACCTGCATTACGGGAGTTATATCTTTCTGTTAACCCATTAAGTGATGAAGCCAAGCAAGAGATCAAAGCGAAATATCCATTTGTTGATTTTTAATAACAACATTATTTGTACATTATTGGGTTTGCGGTCTTTAATGATCGCAAGTCCATTTTTAATTTTAAAAGCTTTTAAAAATCTGTTTTCTTGATATCCATGCACCGAATATATTACAATTTGAATATATATCATAGGATTTATAAATCGCTTAAGATAAAAGGTGTAAAAAATGAAAAGAACAGTATTTTGGGTGATTTTGGTATGCGTAGCTTGTGATATGCATGCAAATATGAATAACTATGCGTCTAAATTTAAAAATTTACCATTGGTTACCAAAAAAGATGCTAGCAAACACACTCGGCGTGTTGATCGCTATAAAAACATTGGATTCAAATATGATTCAAAGTTAGTTCAAACATTTCTTTTGGATCTTAAAAAAAATCCGATGATTTATACTGTTGAAAATGCGATATGGAAAAGTAAGCGTATAGGGAGTGATCAAAAGACTATTGTTGTATGGGGAATTCCTTTTGAAGGTCCTCCCATATTAATTGCTGTTGTACCGCCAAAAGGAAAGGCTGAATTGAAAATACCGAGTGCGCTTTCTAAGTTGTATATTATTGATGAAACTACGGCACAATCAGGAGCTATGCAATCTGCTCAAAAAGGTGTAGCATCATTTGAAAATTATATTAAAGGTGTACCAAAAGAACAATGGGCTGTGCTGAATTATGAAGATTCATTACAACGCGTTTTCAGTCGACCACATACGGTACCACTTCAATTTTTACGTGCTATAGCAAATAGAATCGGTAATTCCGGAGGTTTAATTAAGGATGGCTTTACCGTGAGTACTTATGGAAATGACTCTTTACAAGTAAAATCAAATACTGTTGGTTTTTGGCAATGGATGGCGAAAATATGGCAATTTGATTACTTAGATCCTTCGGCAAGATAATTTGTGTAATAATTTGATGGATATCAAATATGAAAAAATATTATATGTTTTTAACGCTTATATGTTTGTATAATTATACGGCAGACGATCTGTCTGATTTACAAAATAAATTTGAAGGACTTTCTATAGAGCAAATGGAAAATCCTCAAGTTGAAAAAAAAGACATTCCTCAAGATGCAATAGATAATGAAGAAATATTTAAAGCCGTAAAAGAAAACGATGTAGAAAAAGTAAGAACATTGTTAATGGAAAATGCTCAATTTGCAAAAGCAAGTATAAAAGAATATCCAATATTGCATTATGCTGTTTGCAATGAAAATGTTGAAATCATTAAAATGTTGTTACAGCATGGTGCAAATGTAAATGTACAAGATCGTAAAGGAATAACTCCATTAATGAAAAACAAGGATAAAGAAGTTGCCGGTTTATTATTGAATTACGGTGCCGATAAGACATTAACAAATAAATCCGGATTAACAACAAAGCAATTCATTGGGAATATGGTAGGGCAAGATTTGGTAAAATATATAGATAGTTTTGTTCCGGATAAAGGTTTAACTAAAAGTGCCAGGAAAGTAAAAAAATAGAAGATAATTTTAAATAATCAATACTGCTAGGTAGTGATATTTTATTATTGGGTTTGCGGTCTTTAATGATCGCAAACCCATTTTTAGTTTAAAAAAAACTTTTAAAATCTGTTTTCTTGATATCCATGCATTAAATGTATTACAATTTGAATATACCTAAAGGTTGCGGATTGTTTAAGATGAAAGGTCTGAAAAATGAAAAAATTGCTGTTATTGTGTGCTGTGTTTACATTAAATATATATGGCGCAGATCCCAGGACTATTAGATCTGACCCAAGATTAGCCAAAAGTGTACCTAGTACTGGTGATATTGATAAATTACTTGTTAAAGGTGAACAATTTGAAGTTAAGCCGGTAGATGGTCGATTGACACTGAATCTGGCAGGTAAAAAGCTTCAAAATATTGGAGGTATGGCAAATATTCCTGGTATAGAAACGGTACAGGTATTAAATCTTGCTGTTAACGAATTAGTAAGCTTAGAAGGTTTGCCTGAAGAGCTGCCTGTATTACGTGGGTTAGATCTTCATAATAACCAATTAGAAAGTTTACAGGGGCTGCCTGAAGAGTTACCTGCATTACGTGGGTTAGTTCTTTTTGACAACCCATTAAGTGATGAAGCCAAGCAAGAGATCAAAGCGAAATATCCATTTGTTGATTTTTAATAACAACATTATTTGTACATTATTGGGTTTGCGGTCTTTAATGATCGCAAGCCCATTTTTAGTTTAAAAAAAAAGCTTTTAAAATTCGTCTTCTTAATAATGTATTAAAACGCAAATTTATTTAAGTTTTTTTATTTAACGTCCAAATATATTAAGTGTCATTAAAACATTCCATATGATTGAAATTTGAGCGTGTTTTATCTGATAGGACACCAAAAATGATTCTGTTTTTTATTTTACTAAAATGGGTCGTGTCGCATAATGTATATTATGTAATAATGAGAGTAGGTTCGACTAGGAGAAACAAAGCGGATTAAATTTGAAAAGAATCAAAGAAAAGTAAAACTTAGTAACAAGATAATATATGGTCCAAAATATTGCAAGAAAAAACCTAAAAATAGTTAAATTTAATAAAGATATATTATTTGAAACCGTGAAAATGGTATATTTATTGGAGAGGTCACTTAATAAAAAAAATGGAGTTATAAACCTATGTATCAAAAAAAAATTATTTCATGCCTATCTTTGATCGTTTTCAGTATGAATCTCATTGCAATGAATGAAGCTATTTCATATAATGCTGACATTGTAAAAAGAAAACGTATTCTTATGGCGTCAAATAATAAGCCTAAAGATAAGCTTATTTTGATAACCTGTATGGATACCCGTATAAATCCATATGCTTTATTTGGTATCAGTTCAGGCGAAGCTCATATCCTCAGAAACGCTGGTGGTATTGTAACTGAAGATGTAATTAGATCTATTTTATTATCTATGCATGCTCTTGGCACTAATCAAATAATGATCGTTAAAGAAACTAATTGTGGTTTAACAGGATTGAATGATAACACATTTAGAGCTGATCTTATGAATAAGTTTAAAACTGATACTGTAGTACCACAGCAATTCTATGGATTCTCAGATCTAAAAGAAAATATTAAACAACAAATGCAAAAAATAAAAAACCATCCATGGATCCCTAATGATATTAAAATACGCGGCTTTATATTAGATATAAAGACCGGTGGTTTGAATGAAGTAAAACCATAGAGAGCTTTTCATTTTAATTTTAAAAAAGATTGTATCTCCCCGCTCACGCGGGGTTTTTATTTAATGTATAACTATAAATACAGCAGTGTCTTATAACACAAAAGATATGTAAAAAACTGGAAAGGATATCTTTGAATACAATTTTACTAAATGATTTATAAAATGATTCTAAATAAAAATAAAATGACTTAAACAAATAAATCGAAAATTTAATCTACTTATTACAGTTGAAACTTTATAGATACAGTGTCCTTCGATAGAATTTTACTTCGTAAAATCACTCAGGATGAAAACAAGATAAAATAATACATATGCATTTCTAATGTATAACGCTACCGGATAAATGTATATTTCCATAATTAGGATGTAATTAAATCAATGTTTGGTCAAATTCAAACAATTCTTAAATAGCAGGAATGACAAAATAGACGATTATTTCATTTATAATGATTATTACTATACAAAAAAAAATTTTTAAAAACTGTTCACAGTATTGACCTTTATAATACACACTCTTATCCTCATCTTTCTCTTATCTTTTTCATCCTGAGTTATTTTACAAAGTAAAATTGTATCGAAGGATTCCTTATATTTTTTGGAAAATGCATTTCTTATGCTCAAGTGTAGAATGTGACAAGTCTTCTGTTGCACCAAAATATAATATAAAGTCTCTACCGTTAGTACAATAAGGAGAATTTCAATAAGTGGATCCCCGCATTCGCAGCCTGCCCGCCTTAGCTTCCATCTTACGTTGAAACTTACTCCTTCACTGAAGCTTCTGCGCACAAGTCAGAGGACAGACCTACGAAGCTTTATACGAAGAACTAGTCTTTATTTGATTCATCAAACAGCTATGCCTGAATAAACAACTATGCAGGACATTTATAGGTTCTCTTTGAGTATAACAAGATATGAATAGTCTAATTATGAGGAGTATAACATGAATGGCTCACTGAAAAACACCCTAAAAATAAACCATCGCATTGATACAAGTATCAATGCGATGGAAAAAAGGAGAGTAGTAATGAAGCCTAGTTTAAATGCCACTACACTAATAGTGGACTTTTGCATAAAAAAAATATGCTCTATATCAATAATAGTAAACTAAATTGCTGAAATGTCAACTTTAATATTTTTAAAATCAATTTAGTTTCAAGCAAATATTGATCTGATTACCAATTAATCTATATTATTCTTGCATGTTTGTCAAATTTGAAAAAAAAGAAAAAGCTTAATGTTATATACATCTTTTCAAATAGAAAAGTCTATCCGCTGAGCGCCCTTCTTAAGGAGCATATCTGCGAGAATTGATGATTTTATAGGGGCAGTGAATATAAGTTGGCCTTTCAGGTCAGTTAAGGTTTTGATTACAATTTGAGCACGATCATAATCAAGATCGGTCATAAAATCATCCAACAAGAAAATTGCCGGGCCTTTTTGCCTTGATAACGCCTTAATTTGAGCAATTTTAACCAAAAGCATGATTAATTTCTGTTGCCCACGAGACGCAAACATCCGTGATGCATTTCCTTGAAATGTAATGACAAAATCATCTAAATGTGCCCCAAACAGTGAACGGCCAAAACGTTTTTCCATTTCAAAAAGATTGCTATTAACCTTAAAGAAATCATCAAGTGTTAATATCCCACCAGTTTTTTTTGGCTTATAAGTAAAATTGATGTGAATGTCATAAGGAAAATAAGCTTTAAGCATCAGTTCAACCTCCTGTTGAAGTTGATGTAAAAATGCAATACGCTCGTTTTGTATTATGTTCGTTTTATGCCATAACTGTTCAGTCCAGACAGTATACATATCTTTATTAACATGCATAGCTTGAAGCAGTTTATTGCGATTATCAATAATCGTTTTATGTTCCTTTAGTTGTTGTATATAGCTTGGATTATAAAGCAGAATCGCTTGATCAATAAATTGTCTGCGCACATCAGGACCTAATTTAATCAGACCCAAATCATCTTCAGTCAATGTGATAATACGATAATAATCCATTAATTCTTTATATGAATGTACTGCTTTGTTGTTTAATTTTACCAGCCGCTTTTTTCCTGAAAAACCAACTTGTAAATTGCTTGTAGTGTTTCGCTCAAGCTCCATGTGCTCAAACACAACTTTAATAAAAAAATTTTCTTGTTCAAATTGCATCAAGTCACGCGGTGTATGAGTGCGAAATGAACGCAAATAACATGCATAATGTAAAGCTTCAAGCAGTGATGTTTTACCAATACCATTAGGACCTTCAATCAATACAATATTGCTTGAAAAATCTAATTTCTTATTGGTAAAACAACGAAAATTATTGAGTTGTACCTGTTTTATAAACACGGGTTATTGTTGCGCTTGTGTTGGAGAGACCGGCATAACTAAATACAACAAATTACTCTCTTTTTCATTTAATTCAAAAATAATCGGTTTAGATGAATTTTTCAGATGAAAATCAAGCTTGTCATCACCAAAAGTTTGTAACCCACTAAGCAGATATGGCGCATAAAAACGAACATCCAACGCCTGTCCGCTAAAATTTTCTAGCGCAACATGCTCATCTAAAGCACCGACTTCTTTATTTTGCATAGAAATATTTAACGATTCAGGTTTAAAAGCAAACTGTGTTGCAATAAATTGCCCGGAAAGTAAACATGATGAACGTCGTAATGTTTTAATTAAATGAGTGCGGTCAACTCTTGCTGCTACAAATCCATCTTTATTCAAAATGGCTTGATATTCAGGAAAACTGTCCACCAATAATTTAGTAAAGAAGTTAAATGACTCGCCTGAGAATACTAATTGATTATTACAAACACCAAGAAACACCGCTTTATCTGATGAAGCTTCCAATATCTTTTTTACTTCAAAAATAGCGCGACGTGGTAATAACCATTTTTTTGGTTCGTCCAGTCTATATTTATCAGTACTTACTTGTGCCAAACAATGGCCATCAGTACTGGTCATTTTCATGTTGCTATCAGAAATTTCTAAAAACAGACCGTTAAGTGAAGGGTTCGCATTATTTTGTGGTACTAAAAAAGCAACTTTACTTATCATATCAAGCAAAAATGGCGCATCCAGTTCCATTAAATTTTCGATGCGCTCCGGAAACGGTGGAAATTCTTGTGCATCTTTAATATGTAATGCCAGACGTGCTGTGCCCGCATTCAATTTCAATTGTGTTGCATCAACAGTAACTTTTATTTCACCGTCAAGCTCTTTGACCAAATCAAAAATGCGTTTACCGGGAACCAAGAATGAACGTGGTTCAGCAATGTCGCCATCTTTAAAAATATAACTTGCTTGTAAACTGATTTCCAGATCAGTACTTTTAAGAACTAATTCTTTATGACCAACTTGAAAATAAATATAACTGGTAGCATCAAGCGTTGTACGCTTTGTGCAAATTGGCTGCATCGAAGACAAAATACCCATAAATGGCTTTTGGTCTACGACAAAACTGTTTTTTTGCATTGTCATAATAAAACCTTTTAAACTATACGAAATATATTACTTTTTTATATGAATAATCTAAGTATAATACGGTTAACAAAAATATGAAGGTTTTGCATATTACCTTATATATGCGATACTTAATAACATCATACAAATTATCTTTTAAACGGAATTATATATGATTAATAACAAACGTGTTGCATCATTTCTATTTTTATTGTTATCAAGTTATCCATACACACAAACTGAAAATGTCTTTGGTCGTACATTTAAAAATTGGATTTCATCACGATTTGGTATCGATGCAAATGAACCTCTTGTCCATAGGGCCTTTAATCCCACCATTGAAAATCTAAACACTATTACATTAATCCCAACCGAATATGACCAAAATGGCCTTTCGGTTGCTGAACTTGCTCAACAAATTGATACCGGAAATGATGCCAATAATCCTTTATATTTAACTTTGCAAACCAATGATACCGTAAGTAAAACATGGCGAGTACATTTTGGACTTGATGTAACAAACAAAGAAGATACCGTTTTTGTTTATTCTCGTGGTTATGCTGGTGCAGAACGCCCTGAAAAACCTCGTAGAAATGGAAAGGAAAAGAAAAAACGTGGATTATGCGCAATTCCTAAACGTGGTGGCGGCGTTGTGGTTGGTTCACAATGGCTAAAGAACAGCATTATTAATGGCCAATGTGTCATGTTTGATTATCCCGATACACGCAGTTACTTTGATTTTGGCTTAAAGAATGATCAAAACTGTTTGGATACCATGTACAATGCATTAGTTCAAAGAACCGAAAATATTGTATTTTTTGGTAATTGTAGAGGTTCAAAAGCATTATTAAATTTTTTATCTCGTTCTCAACCTGAACATGTGCGTGCAGTTGTATTAGATGCACCATTTTTAGATTTAGTACAATTTACACAAGAAATTGGTAAAACCTATGCAAAACGTATTCCATTTTCAAAAGATATCGCTTATAAAATTATCACCTATTGGCATCCAAGCTATCATGAATCTGATGACCTCTCTTTAAATGATTTAAAACAGATTCCTACACAAACTCCGATTTTCATCGGTCATTTATATCATGATGCATTAGTTTCTGATGAATTAATAAAGCAGATGGTAACAACATTACGCGACTCAGGCCACGCTGTATATCTATTGGTTATTGATGATCATACTAAATCGCATAGCCGTCTGTATCAGACAGAACCTTTTGTAAAAGCGGTTAATGCCTTCTTTAAGAAATATAACTTGCCACACGATGCGATTTTGGCTCATGAGGGGCGTTTCTTACTTGCCAATGCAACGTATAATACAAAAAATATTGATAATTGGTCAAAAGACCGATTTCCATACGTATATAAAAATAGGTAATTACAAAAAACTATTATTATTTTTACAACTCATTAAAAAAAGGCTCTAGATAAAAAATCTAGAACCTTTTTTTTAATGTACTTATTCTTAGTTCAATACGTTATGAGCGTGGATGCTTTTTATCGTATATTTTACGCAAGTACCCAGTTTCTAAATGTGTATACACTTGGACTGTTGAAAGATTTTCATGACCAAGTAATAACTGTAATGAACGTAAATCAGCACCATTTTTGAGCATATGAGTTGCTAATGAATGACGCAATTTATGCGGTGAAATTGAACGTTTTATGCCTGATTTTTTTGAAAGATTTTTCAAAATAGTCCAAAATGCTTGTCGTGTTATTGGACGTACTTTACCGCCATAACAAACAGGGAACAAATAATCAGTTTTTCTACGAGCTTCATCAACTGCAATGAATTCTTTATGTGCAGTTTCAAGGTACTTTTTGAGCATACTCATGATATGTGCAGGTACCGGCACCATGCGTCCTCTGCCACCTTTGCCTGCAACAGCAACAAAGCCGGTATCAAAATGAACGTCAGTACGTTTTAAATTGATTAATTCACTGATACGCATACCTGAAACATATAACAAATAAAGCATGATTTTATTACGATAACCATTTGAATTAATCTCTTTATCTGCAGCTTCAAGTAACTGCTGGACTTCTTCTTCAGTCAAATATGAAGGAAGACGCTTTTCTAGTTTTGGAAAAGCTAATTCACGTGCAATATTTTCAAAACCAAGATGTTTATTAAGATAATTATAAAATGATTTTAAAGAAGAAATTTTACGTGACATACTACGTGCTTTTAAATCTTCTTTTTTTAACCACTGCAAGTATTGCTTAAGATCTGGTAATGTTATTTGTTCAACGCGCATTTTCTTTTTGGACATCCAATCTGAGAATTGTTGAATATCACGTTTATATGCATCGAATGTATTTACTGACACACGTTTTTCGGTCAATAGATACCCACAGAATTTTTGGACAATAGCATTACTCATTACTGACACCTCATTGAGTTTAATTATGTAAATGATATATTAATGTTTAATTATAGATTTACATAATATCACATCTATAGATTGTTGCAACTTATGTTCTGTTTTTTTATGAGTAACTTTCTTACCGGTCATATTATTTGTTATCTAAGTTGAGTCATATATATGATTTTTCTTGAAATATGTTATTGTTTTAAACAATTATTATGATTAATACAGATTTTTTTTTATTTATATAGGAAAATAATGAACAAACAGATGCTTATACTACTTGTATCTACAGCAGCTACATATCCCGCAGATAACTCACAAATACGTCTTTCCAGTTCAGAAGAATTTTATCAATGTCTGAGCGGCCAACCAATTCAAAATCAAGAAAAAATTGAACAAAAAGTCCAAGAAAGCTTACATATTTCAACTCAACTGATTAAAGAAGCTGAAAAGGATCCTCTGGTTACAGCATTCCTTCAACTTGCCAACAATCCTTGTGAAACAGAATCAGAAAACAAAGCCAGTTGGGTTGTATTTGGCACGACTCTCCATCTTAAAGTAAAAGAAATTATTAAATAATCAAGAATTATAAGCTTATAATTCTGAGTAACTTTTAAGGCCCATTTAATAAACTGGGCCTTTATTATTTAATATGCTTTTGCCACCAAAACATCAGTTACACTTGGTTTATCACACCAAAAACAAGTTTCAAATGTTTTTTTCGGTAATAAACAACGGGTAAATGCTTTGAATTTCTTCAACTCTTGTTCACATGCAGGATCTTGGCACCAACCGGTTTGATACAAACCACCATCTTTTGCCATATGAGGACCAAAATCTTTAAGTTTTGCCTCTTTATGCCATAATGATTGCATTTTTTCTTGTGCACGTTTGAAAAGTTCATTTTGTAGCATTTCAAGCTTTTCTGGAATAACTGTTTGCAAAGTTTCCATTGCAACAGGTGCTTTTTCAATACCAAGACGATCGGCCAACATAACTGAACTGTTTTCAAGATCTCGTGGACCAATTTCCATACGCAATGGCACACCGCGCAATTCCCATTTATAAAATTTTGCGCCCGGTGATTTATCTTCTTCATCAACAGATACACGAATATTTATTTTTTTGAGTTGCTGTGCTATTTCATGTGCCTTTTGCAATACAGCATCAACATCAGCACCTTTTTTGAGTATAGGAATAATAACTACTTGAATAGGTGCAATTTTTGGTGGTAATACTAAACCTTTCTCATCGCCATGCATCATGACCAATGCACCAACGAGTCGTGTAGTTACCCCCCAACTCGTTAAATATGGATATCGGTTTTTACCTTCAGCGTCTTGAAATGTCATATCAAATGCTTTGGCGAAATCTTGGTGTAACAAATGAGATGTCCCCATCTGCAAAGCTTTCCCATCAGGCATAACAGCTTCAAATGTTAAGGTTTTCTCTGCACCGGGGAACTTTTCTGAATCGGATTTAACACCCATAATAACCGGAATTGCCAAATAACTTTGCGCTAAATCAACATATTCATGCATCATTAATGCAGCCTCTTTTTCGGCTTCATCTTTTGTTGCATGTGCAGTGTGGCCTTCTTGCCACAAAAATTCAGTCGTGCGTAAAAATGGACGAGGACGCAATTCCCAACGGACAACATTTGCCCATTGATTAATTTTTATAGGCAAATCACGCCAAGAGTTAAGCCATTTTGCAAACATATGATGTACAACTGTTTCTGAAGTTGGACGTATAACTAATGGTTCATCAAGTTTTTTGCCACCTGCATGAGTAACAATTGCCAATTCAGGTGCAAAACCTTCTACATGCTGAGCTTCTTTTTTTAAATATGACTCAGGTATTAATAAAGGAAAAGAAGCATTTTGATGTCCTGTATCTTTTATTTTCTTATCAAGGGTTGATTGTATTTCTTCCCAAAGAGCATAACCATAGGGCCTGATAATCATCGTTCCGCGTACCGGACCATGATCAGCTAGCTCTGCTTGAAAAATTACTTCATTATACCAATCGGAAAATTTTGTCTTAATATCGGGCAATTTGCTCATAAAATACCTTTTGCAAAACTATTGATTAACAGATATTTAGTATAATCAATGTTATTCAAATAAACAAAAAACTATCAAAAAAGAGTAAATATGTTAAAGTTGCTAGCTGTCTTATTAAATCACTTAAAATAAAAAGGATACCTATGAAGAAATTTCTTCTGATATTATTAATGACACCTATGATATATACCAATACATATGAGCACCCAAAAATCCAAACACTTGGCTTAAGTTATGATGATGTACTCATTATTCCAAATAAATCAGATGCTGTTACACGTGCATCAGCATCAACCAAAACACGATTAACACGCAATATCACTCTCAATACACCCGTAATTAGTGCAAATATGGATACCGTAACAGAAGGCCCTATGGCAATCGCCATGGCACAATATGGCGCTATTGGCATCATACATCGTTTTAATACTATTGAACAACAAGTACATGAAGTGCAACGTGTAAAACGTTTTACCAATACTATTATTGAAAAACCATTAACCATGCATGCTCATGAAACTATTGGGTTAGCACAAGAGTATATGGAAGCGTATAACATTAGTAGTGTATTAGTTGTGGATGATAGCGATAGATTAGTAGGAATACTCACTGCAAGAGATTTATGGTTCAATCCATCAAAAAGTATGTTGATATCAGAACGTATGACAACAAAAGAAAACTTAGTTATTGCTCCTGCTCATATTAATAAAAAAGATGCAAAAACATTATTACTTGAACATCGTATTGAAAAACTTCCTCTGATTAATGATGATTGGACTATTGCAGGACTGATGACAAGTAAAGATATATATAAAAAAGATACTTATCCCAATGCATCACTCGATAAGCAAGGGAGATTATTAGTCGGTGCCGCAATTGGTGTCAAAGAAGATGCTATGGACCGAGCAAAAGCACTTATCGATGCCGGCGTTGATGTTTTAGTAATAGACATTGCTCACGGACATTCAATTTTAGCTATTGATACCGTAAAAAAACTTAAGCAACATTTTCCTAACATTGATGTTATTGCAGGAAATGTTGCAACCGCTGAAGGTACTCAAGCATTAATCCAAGCCGGTGCAGATGCTATAAAAGTTGGCGTTGGACCGGGATCAATTTGCACAACACGTATTACTACCGGTAGTGGTTATCCTCAACTTTCAGCAGTATTACAATGTGCAACTGAAGCTGCAAAATATAATATTCCAATAATTGCTGATGGTGGCATAAAAAATAGTGGTGATATTACCAAAGCATTAGTTGCCGGCGCAAGTACAGTAATGTTAGGCAGTTTACTTGCAGGGACCAAAGAAGCTCCCGGATTACCGTTTATCAAAAATGGTAAAAAATTTAAAGTCATACGCGGCATGGCATCATTTAGTGCGAATTTAAGTCGTGAAGTGAATGAACGTGAAAATAATGATTTAAAAAAAATAAAACCTTATGTCCCAGAGGGAGTTGAGGCAATTGTACCTTATAAAGGTGAAGTAATTGATATTTTCACACAATTAATTGGGGGACTTTTATCAGGCATGAGCTATTGCGGTGCATCAACTATTGATCAAATGCATGATGAGGGTCATTTCGTACAAATGACCAGTGGTGGGCTACGTGAAAGCCATTCACATGACGTTATTGTTGCATAAATATAACATGTGTATTTCTAGTTGCTCAATGTGAGCAACTAGAAATGTTTTCATTTAAGCATTCTTTTTTCAAATTAAAATCCAAAAGTTGCACGATATTTCTTATATTTTTAATATAATTTTATATGCAAACAGACTCTAAAAAATTAAAATCATACAAATACTCTCTTTAACTTTTCATTTCTTAAAAACTTCCTCCTAGTCCATATATCAGAATATTGAAAGCTATCTGTATTTTATTACTTTCATCATTAATTCTTTATAGAATTTAAAAAAAAATAGTTATTAGATCTTTTTGAAAGCTTGCAACTGTTGCATTCAAAATGTGAAATAAAGTATCATAAAAGTAAGTTATGGAAAGTATATGAAAACATGATTCTTTGAAATTGCTCGCACATATAGCAAAATAGTAATTAGTAAAGTAATGAAGTAAGTATATGTAATCTCAAAAAGGAGATAACAATGGCTGTTACAAAGAAAAAAAAGACAGTTGCTAAAAAGACAACTGCTAAAAAAACTGCTGCTAAACGTAAGACTGCAAAAAAAGCAGCTCCTAAACGTAAAGTAGCTAAAAAAACT
>JBBDMI010000010.1 GCA_040878395.1 Candidatus Dependentiae bacterium
TCACATAGGATGTAATATCCAAGGACGAAAAACAAAGCATTTTTTTGCCTATTTTTTCATCCCTGAAGGGGATCCAGGCAAAGAAAACTTTCAATTTTCATATTTTTCATTAGCATTGTAAACAAAAAAAATGACAATACATTTTATCGATATGCACATCATTGGCTCAGTCTTTATCAATACTACGCCGTTCACTGCTGGACCCCCTTTTAAGATGACAAAACAAAAAAAACATCGTATGCTGTCAGGCAAAAATTAACTTAAAAAAAAAGAAGAACTATGATAGCATCACTGAATCTTAATCAACCAATTACCAAGCAATATCTGTTTATATTATTTGCCATTGCATTTGCAGTCCGTGCATTAACATTTTATGGTTATGTTCGCCATAATGAACGGTACAAACAAGCTGATAGTGTTGATTATCACAATGGCGCACTTTGTATCAAATATGGTTATGGTATGCATCGTCCTGACACCGGCGCACCTATTTTTTGGCGCACACCCGGCTATCCGGTTTACTTAATGTTATTTTATAACATATTTGGTACCGATGATTTTACATTCGAAGGCGCATCAGCAGCTCAACAAGCATCAATATGGTTCCAAATTTTTTTGAGCGCACTCGTTCCGCTCATATTACTTTTACTTGCCTTATATTTAACCAACTCATTGCTTATTGCACATATCACCGCATGGATTTCTGTTTTTCACTTAGGGCTTGTACTTGCAAGCACCTATTTGTTAACCGAAGCAACATCAATAATTCCTTTTTACCTTTTTCTTTTATATTTTTATCGCAGTTTTTCAGCACTATTTGAACAGCCACAAAAACATCATTGGATCAAAAATCTCATTATTGCCGCACTTATGCTTGCACTTTATGCCTGGTTCAGGCCTATGGGACAATTTGTAGCAATAATTGGCGCGCTTACCATCTTCCTTTTTGCCCAAGACAGCTGGAAGCTAAAAGGAAAAAAAATTGCACTATTTTTATTCATTTTCTTTGCATGTATAAGTCCTTGGTATATACGCAATTATCAATTGACCGGTAAATGGTTCTTTTGCCCTATGTTTGGCGCATATCTTAATTCATTTTGCGCACCGCGCATAAAAGCTGAAGTAGAAAACATTGAACTATTAGATGCTTGGAAAGAACTTGGCATGCAAGCAGAGCTAAAGTATCGACAACAAGCTCCACGCTATAAACGCATGGGTATTGCCTTACCCAAAGAGTTTATATGTGGCGACATTGCATGGCCCATATTCTTGGGTCATCCATGGCTCGCATTATATGATTGGATGCGCGAAGTATTCAAAACGACATTTGATCTATACTCAAGCCAATTAGATGCATTTGTTAAGGGCTGTTTCTTTTATGATCCCATCATTGAATATTTGGGCGAAAAATTGCAAGACTGCCTATACAAAACACCAATGCCTTGGTTTATGCGCTTCAATGTATATCTTGAACTTATATATGCATTATTACTTTGGATCGGCCTATTTGGTGGGTTATGGTTATTTATGCTTATGCCATTGATACACAAATTCAAAGTTCCCAATATTATAAAACAACATTTTGGCTTATGGCTAAAAATCAGCCCTATGATTGCGAGCATTTTGTTTATGACGGGCGGATTTGGCTATGCTCGTCTGCGATTACCAATTGAACCGTTAATGATTATTTTATCGCTCACCTTTTGGCACTATATTTTCAAAAAAAAGATTCAATAAATAACATGTATCTATACAACTTTAACTTATAAACCACAATGAAGTTTTGCTATAAATCAGATTTATTTACTATAATTAAAGTAAAAATAATCTTTGTTAATAAAGGCAAATATGAAACAGCTTTATTGCCCATGGCGCAGTGCATATTCAGAAGATGACAGTCGAAGCAAACAAAGTGATACCACTCAAGATGAATGTGTTTTTTGCCAACAATTTAAACAAACTAATGATGAAAACAATCTGATCATCAAGCGCTTTGAACACAACATTGTCATGCTCAATAAATTTCCCTATAATGCAGGACACATCTTGATATTGCCAAAAAATCATGTTTCTGACCTGAACAATATGTCGTCTGAAGCACGCAATGAAATGATGGAACTTATCCATCAAGGAACCAACATCTTGCGCAAAGCAGTTCATGCACAAGGAGTTAATATTGGTATGAATGTTGGAAAAATTGCAGGTGGCGGAATTCCATCACATTTGCATATGCATATAGTACCACGTTATGCCGGTGATACTAATTTTTTAACCACTATTGGACAAACAAAAAACATCTCTTTTGATTTACAAGAAATATTGAAAAAACTAAAAACCTATTTTTAATTAATGCATCAACAATACTGACCATTTGCCTATACATCACTTTTTGCTGTAAAATGCTATAAACAAAGCATAAACTTACTGGAATAATATGAATAAAAGTTTAGCATATATTTTAATTGCATTTTTATACATGAAAACAAATTGTGCAGAGACTTCTGAAGATATATTTGATATCACAGCACTCCAATCAATAAAAGATGAAAACCCCTGTGATATATTTCAATTCATAAAGCCATTACCAGAATTCAAAGTAATTAAATCACCAACTCCCCCGATACCTGAACATGAACTTGAATACATTAAGCAAGAATTCAATGCAATCCATCAACAAACTGAAAGAATAGAACTTCTATTGCGAGCTATTTTAGATCGCTATGACACTCAAGATGTAATAATTGAAAAAACCATCGAGCCAACACAAAAAAACCTTCCCAGGAAAAGAAAGCGCAAGCAAAATAATATAGATAGATCTACTTCATGCAAAAAAAATCAAAGTCAAAATTAAACACAACTAAATAATCCCGTTTGCTCTAGATAAGTTTATCATTTGCCCATTAAGCCTTTTTTACTGTACAATATGAAAAGATTAATATATTTGCAATCACCCTGACAGGACAAATATGCATATGCCAACCCTATGGATATTTTTAACGGTATCTTTACAAACAATATATTGCGCAGACAATAATATCTTTGCAGATAT
The DNA here is from genome assembly GCA_040878395.1 of Candidatus Dependentiae bacterium. NCBI lineage: Bacteria > Candidatus Babelota bacterium. The sequence continues at coordinate 3,050 of JBBDMI010000010.1, forward strand.
TACTTTAGATTCGACATTCCTCAAAGAGCATACCGAACTCATGCAACCAAAAAAATCACCCTGTTTGCCGCTCTTACCAAAAAAAACTCCTCAAATAAAAATAACTCCAGCAATAAGGAAAGAGACCGAAAAAACAAAATCTATTAAAAAAGTAGCTAAACATAAACATAACAAAAAAACTTGTTTACCTAACGAAGAAAAGAAAAAGCAATTAATTGAATGGCTCTATCAAGATTTTATAAAAAATTTTAATGCACTCACTCCAGAACAAAGCAATATGATATTTATAAGCCTTGATAACCTGCAACACTAATACTTTTTAAACATTTCAAATGGACAAACTCAATTTCATTGTCTTTTTTCTTTTTTTACCATACAGATCTGTACAATCATAAGTAACTTTTGAAACGAACAATTTCGACATCATTTTTTTTATTATACATATTATTGTCTTTTTTTGGTTTATATTCTAGCTTAAAAAAAATCCACGAACAGAAATATAAAAAAAAAAAGGAGCATTCGTGAATAAAAAAAAGGTGTGTTTATACCTTATTCTATCTATAAAAACGTTGTCTGCAGCTAGTCCTGAACCCGGAACGCGCGTTTGGAATATTGCTAATGAAAACTTATCATTCGCTGAAATTATTGAAAGCCAAGTTGAGGTCATTACTCAAGTAGAAAATGACCTTATCGGCACACAAACCGTTGTTGAGGCAATGCTTGCAAAAATATGCAGTGATGTTGATGCGCTTTCACAAGATATTGGTATAGTCGATGGTATTAACTCATTACTCCCAATCTTTGACGGCAAAGTTACTGAACTTGAAAAGGATTTTTTACAAACATGGACCATCCTGGATGAACTTGAAGAAACACTCTGCAGCGATATTGATAAAGCGCTCACCGTTAATAGTTTAGTTGATACACTTTCGGTTGTAGCGGTAGATTTTTCAACAGTCTTTACTGCCGTCAATGCATTACAAGAAAAAGTGTCTTCAATTAACAATAGCCTTGAAACTACCGACTCATTAGTCGATGTCATACCACAAGAAATTGAAGTCATACAAACATACACCGCACTTGATGCATTACTGGAACTTGAATGTAGCACACTAGATTATCTTTTAGCAGTAGCAACATCACTTGAAATCATAACTAACTCTTTCGGCACAGCAATCACCGCTGCCGATATAGGCACAGCCGGATTTACTATAGGCTCTTCGGGAAAATATATATTAACTGAAAATATTAACTTTTCACCTTTAAGCGCTGCTACCGCCATTACTATTGCAGCAGACGATGTAACGCTTGATTTATGTGGTAACACATTGTCACAAGCAAACAGTGATACCGTTGCCGGAGTAAAAGCAATAAACATGAATAATCAAGAAAATGTAACCATTAAAAATGGAACCATTTCAGATTGGTCAGCACAAGGAGTCGATCTTCTTTCTTCTTCTGAGATAATTTTGCAAAATATATCAATTAACCAATGTGGTCGAGGAGCATCAACACAAGCCGGCTTTAACTGTACAAGTTGCACCGATATCTACTCACTAAACGTTAATTATTCACAAAACTATGATGAAGCCATCATGATCCACGCAAGTAACGACATAATCCTAAATGATAATACTCTTTACACAAATAACGAAAGTGCTGCTGCTGCCGCCGCATTGCATATCGATAACTCTGAAGTGGTATATATCATCAACGCAGAAATCGTAAGCACCACCAATGGACGAGCCATTACAGCCAGCAACTCACGTGCTGTCACCGTTGAAAATTGCAAAATAATTCAAAATGAATTAGGCGGCGTACAATTTGTTGATACCGGTACATCAACCATTTGGTACTCTATGATACTCAGTAATACTTCTGATCTTGTCTCTACCACAACCGGTATAGAGATTGCCGGATCGAGTGGGTTAAATGAAGTTGTATATAACGCCATCTCTGATCATCAATCTGATGGCATTAGCGTTGCAGGCTCTGCAGCTAATAATTATATTGCCTTTAATAATATCGAAAATAGTGGAAATGTGGGCATCTCAAATTTTTCAAGTAACACCAATTCTATTGTTGGAAATTATGCGTTTAAAGAAAGCGCATCAGCCTACACAGATGTGGTCAATACCGTTACGGTCAGTCAAACGGGTGTCTTTCCACCGACACCACCTTCGGCATGGCAAAATATCAATATGAATTCATAATAAAAAATAAAAAAAAGGAGCTACATGAAAAGAATAAAAATGAAGCTGATTCTTTTGAGCCTCATATGTATGCCGATTGGCCTGCATGCATTAGTTAATACAACACCCGGTACACGAGTGTGGGACATCATGAATCAAACGCAATTAACCGATGTGACCGTCTGCAGTATTTTGGACACTATAAGCACATTAGATATTACAGCCGATTTCACCGAACTGTTTACAACTATCGATGAAGTGCAAAGTAAGGTTTCACTTTTGCCCCCTGAATTAATGGGGGTAATTCCAAAAGCTGAACAGCTCAACTCAGGTCTTGATGTAATCAATCAAGAGGTCAATCAACTCGGCCAAGATTTTCAATCAACCTGGACAATCCTGGCAACGATTACTCAACAAGTATGCAACAGTTTAGCATTGGCAAGTGCTATTGAAAACATTGAAATACAAGCCGAATCCAGTGTAGATTTCACCGATACATTTACCCTTCTTGATGCAATTGAAAACAAACTGTGCACTGTTGACTCAAAAGTTGATATCACACAAAATTTAGTTAACAACATAGACAATCAAATAGTCAGTGATATAACCGGTACCTTCACAGCGCTGCAATCAATCCTTGATCTGCAATGCTCTGATGCCGACACATTGGAAAATTATGAAACAACCTTAGGCACCCCATTATCCAATGGCAGTTCATTAACACAAATAACTATCAGCTCTCCCGGACGCTACTATCTTATAGAGGACCTAACATATGAACCAGCGTCATCTCCAAAAATAACCATCTCTTCCAGTGACGTCTATCTTGATCTGAACAATAAGTTGATAGTACGATTCGACTCTACGGCGAGTTCTACAACAGCAATAAATATTGAAGATAATGCATCAAATGTCGTAATTACTAGTGGGACTCTTAGCAATTCAGCTTTCAATCCCCCAACTACAGCTATTAGTATCGGATCAAACTGTACCTATTGCATTTTTAAAAACTTATTCTTTCAAAGGCTCACTGTAGGATTTGAGAGTACAGATCTGACTAATGCCATTTATAAAGATAATTCTTTTTTTCGTTGCGCTGAATCCTTAGCAAATATTGGCGGATCAAACCAACAAATAATAAGGAATGTCAACTCAATAATTTCAGGCATTCCTTCATCAGCTTTCATTCCTGCTGACAGCAAACAGATTTTCTTTTATAATTTCAATGCTCAGAAATTAATTGAAGGATCAAACATTGTAGTGGAAAACTGTGCATCAGATCTCTTTGATGACACAGTAACGCTATCAAGTACTTCAACTAATTGCACCATATGGCACAATGATTTGCGCGGGGACACGCAATCAATGCAGGCATCAGGAGGCACATCAGGAAAACATGAAATAACATCTAACAATATGGTTGGTCATATTGATTTCTCCATGACAGACTGCTTCATTGCATTTAACAACATGAAAGGGTCGCTCATTGATCTTCCACAAGATGCAACATTAGGTAACTACAACTTTGGAGCTTATGTTGCAGGTGGATCAGGTGATGCCAATGCTGTGTCATTCAGCGAAGGAGGATCCTTCCCTTCTCCTGCACCGGAATATTGGAATAACTTGGCAGCATCACATTAACTCAAAGACTTATTTAGTGATGAAATGTTAAAAAAAATTTAACTTTGGATATGAATAATGAAACTAACTCCACATATTTTTCTTTTGATACTTACAGTATGTTTTTCAATAGAAGCTGCCCCTCCCGGAACACGGCTTTGGGATTTAGCAGCACAATCTGGAAATATTATCAACACCACACAAACCAAACTTGAAGCAATAAGCAACCAAGAAATTGATTACTCAAAAACTATAACATTACTCAATGCAGTAGAATCAAAAGCATGCGTTGCACTCACCTTAACTGACATTCTTGATTCTGCCATTGATGTTGCAGGACCTGGCGTCGGACTCATTGATATGCGCCTTGATGATCTAGCAAATGATTTTGATCAAACATGGACCATTCTGGCAGCAATTGAGACGAAATCAGAATCTTTGGAAGATATCTTAATTACAGTCGAAAGCAAGCTCAACACTATAGATGCTGAAATATCTGTAGATTTCACAGAACTATTTACAGCACTGAATGCAGTACTACAAGAATCATGCTCTGCTGATAGCGCTGTTGATACCATAAATAGTAAACTTGAAAATCTATCCATTCAAATCGATTTGAGCGGAACATTTACCATCATCGATGCAATTAACGAAAAAGCATTAACCATCCACAGCATAATTGATACACCTAATTGCTTCCCAATTGAAATTAAAGAGAGCGATATAACCACATCCGGCTTTTCAATTGACGCACCGGGCAATTATATTTTAATTGATCATATAACATACAATCCGGATAGCACCAATACTGCAGCAATTACCATCGCAAGCAATAATGTAAATCTTGACTTGAATGGACACACTATCGATCAAGGTAACTCAGCCGTTGGTACTCATGGCGTTGAAGTCATAACAAATCTTTCAAATATTCAAATACGCAACGGAACCATTCGAGATGTACAAGATGCAGGCATAAGTATTAATAATGGATGCAGTGACTTACTTATTTCTGATGTAATTATTATAGCATCAGCAACAGCTAATGGTATTGATATCGCAAGCAATTGCAAAGAAATTACCATTCAAGAAACATTAATCGGTGAATGCCAAACTGATGGCATCAGCATCGCATCCGGCTGTACTGAAATGCTCATTGCCGAATGTATGTGCAATGAAAATGGTCAAGGTGGAACCGGCAGCGGCATACGTATCACTGATGCACAAGTATGCTTTACAAACTGCATCACAAATAACAATAATGATGATGGTATCAGCATGTCAGGCAACAGTAATTACACACTCAAAGAGTGTAAAGCATTTGCAAATGGTCAACATGGCTTTCTATGCACGAACGTTCAAAACTCAGTATTTTCACAATGTGTTGCAAAAGAGAATGGAACAAACGGCATACATTTAGATAACTGTGAACGCATTGAACTTATTGAAAATATCAGTTCCCGAAATCGTAACAATGGATTGACCCTTACCGGTGGCACAAGACGCTGCTTGATAGAAGGTAATTACTTACTATTCAACGACAATATAAATATAGAAGAAATTGCAGGATCAGGCGGAAACTCAATGCTCAGTAATTTCACACTCAATACAACCGATGAAAAAAATCGCACTCTAGCAACAACAAGCGACAGTTCATTTTCAAGCGAAACACAAGGAGTTGCTTTTGCCGGAACCACGCCATCTCGATGGAATAATATTAGTATGACCTAATAGAAACGGTCAAATATGAATCCGAACACTGTTAATAAAAGGATAATTTCTATGAAACAAAAAGCCTATTTTCTTACACTATTTTTTATAACTTATTCAATCACCATGCTTGCATCTCCTGCCGGGACTCGACTATGGGATATCACAGCAAGCATAGGTCCACAGTTTGTGACTATTGAAAGTAAACTTGAAACAATTTCTGTCAATGAAGTTGATTTTTCAGGTGTATTTACCGCATTAGATGCATTACAAAAAGAAGTGTGCACCGTAGATAGCTTAGTTGATGTTTTCGACACATTAGTCATTGATGCCGGAGCAACTACCGGGGCAATTGACAAAAAACTTGATGATTTAGCTCAAGATTTTGATGAAACATGGACCATTTTAGCAGCTTTAAACCTAAAAGCAAAACAGATCTGTACCTCACTGGAAAATGCTGAATCAAACATTGATAATGCAGACATTACCGTTGCATTAGATTTTTCCGGCATATTTACTGCAATAGAAGCATCACAACAAAAAGCATGCACGATTAACAGCAAAGTTGAAACAATTAATAATCAGCTTGAAAACATTGATATCGATATCAGTGGAGACTTAAGCGGAACCTTTACTCTTATCGATGCCATTGAAGAAAAAGTACAAAGTATCAATGATAGCTTAAGTGTAATTGATGCAGCAGCTAATATCATAGGAATTCCAATATCAGATGCTGACTTACCCCTTAGTATTTCCTCATCCGGATTTTATTATGCAACAGAAGATCTTTCGGGCAATATAGAATTTGATACTTCCGGTGTACGTAATGTTGTTTTAGACCTAAATGGTTTCACTTTAACCGGCAGAATTTTTTCTTCCAGCTCAGGAGGTGTAGAGGGCCTCATAATTCAAAATGGACGTATAAAATACAGTGAGGATGACATCATAATCGACTTCTTTAACCCTTCAGCATTTGCTAATGTCATTATTAGAGACCTACACATAATCAATACCGGAGGCGTTGATACAATCCGTTTAGGAAGTCTCTCCAACGCATTTTTATTTGAAAATGTTATTATTAAAGCAAACTTTAGCGGTATCAACACAAACAATGACACCGTGGGCCAAGAAATGATTGCTCGCAACTGTTTTATAACAGCTACTATTGGGACAGCTTTTGCAACCGCATTACGGCTTGAAAACTGTATAGCAAAAAACAGTGGTCGAGGATTCTTTTTCAGGAACGTCAACGCCTCCAGTGCACAAAACTGTAAAGCAACCAATTGCTCTTCTAGCGATGGCTTTTCTATCAGACAAAGCTCCAATATTGTAAATTGCATTTCAAAACTAAACAGTCCTAACGGATTTAATCTGTCGCGAGCTGCTGCCGGCATAACAAAAACCCTACAAAACAATATCAGTTCGGCAAACAGTTCAGCAGGAATTAATCTCACCTCAAGTGCAAATAGCCCATCAAGCGAACTCGTTAAAGATAATATATGCCTTTTTAATAGCACAAATATTAATCAAACCGGTACGGGAAATGTTTCATTACTTGGTAACTTCACGCTCAATACCACAACAGCCGGCAATCGAACACTCAACAACACAAGCACGACCACCTTTTCAAATCAAGTACAGGGAGTTGATTTTACAACAACGAGCACAATATTGCCAACACGATGGAATAATATCAGTATGACCATTTAAACAACAACTCAAACAGTTAATCACACGCCACAGGCTCTCGAATATGAGAGCCTGTTTTTTTTGCCAAAAATATAAATAAACAGTATCTTTTGAATGATATAGAGAATGCGCAGACATTAGAAAGTGTATATAAGACAACTAATTGAATTTTTACATTTTGTCATCCTCGCGCAGGCGGGGATCCAGGCCACTGTTTTATGCTTTGGCAATGAATCATACTCAGAAATAAGTTATGCACGACGCGCCTATTGAATAATAACTGTAAATTATCTTTGCCTGGATCCCCGCCTGCGCGAGGATGACAAGATATAACATGCCTCTTGCAAAAGGTTTTACCAATGAAAACGAAAGAACTCCGCCACAAATTTTTCGATTTTTTTAAAAAACATGGTCATGAACAGGTTTCAAGTTCATCTTTAATTCCCGCGCAAGATCCAACACTCCTTTTTGCCAATGCAGGAATGAATCAGTTTAAAGACCTCTTTTTGGGCAAAGAAAAACGGAGTTACAATAAAGCAGTTACTATTCAAAAGTGTGTACGAGCAGGTGGCAAGCACAATGATCTTGATAATGTTGGATTCACTAAACGGCATTTAACCTTCTTTGAAATGATGGGGAATTTTTCATTTGGTGATTACTTCAAAAAAGATGCGATCAGATACGCCTGGGAATTTTTAACCAAAGAATTAGATCTACCTATTGAAAAACTTCATGTTTCAGTGTTTGAGACTGATGATGATGCTTATAATATCTGGAAAGATGAAATGGGTGTCGATCCAAAGCATATTCATCGCCTTGGTGCTGCAGATAATTTTTGGCAAATGGGCGATACCGGTCCATGTGGCCCTTGTACTGAAATTTATATTGATCGTGGTCCTGAAAATGGCTGCGGCAATGCTGATTGTGCCCCTGGATGTGATTGCGATAGATTTCTAGAACTTTGGAATTTGGTCTTTATGCAATATGATCGCCAACCAAATGGCACTGATAAAAACTTAACGCAAACCGGCGTTGATACCGGTATGGGATTAGAGCGAGTCGCCGCAGTCCTGCAAGGCAAAGATTCAGTCTATGAAACCGATATTTTCATGCCAATTATCAATCACATATCTAAAGTTACCGGCATTGATTACACCAAACAAACGGGTGAGCTAAAAGCAGCATTTCAAGTTTTAGCAGATCACATTAGAAGTTCATCGTTATTGATTGCCGATGGCTGTGCACCATCCAATGATGGTCGCGGTTATGTGTTACGTAAAATTATTCGCCGTGCAGCATTATTTGCACAAAAATTATCTGATGATCAACAACTATTTCCAAACTTAAGCACAATTGTGATTCAAGAACTTGGTGAGGTATATCCCACATTAAAAACCAAACAAAAACTGATCAAAGAAGTTTTGAAAAGCGAAATAGATAAATTTGCAACAAACTTGGTACGCGGCAAACAAATCTTGCAAAAGTATATGGATGAACATCAAGACAGCAAACTGATTTCAGGCGAGCAAGCATTCAAAATGTATGACACCTATGGGTTTCCTACCGAGCTAACCGAACTGATTGCAAACGAGCATGATTTTACGGTCGACATGGAAGAATTTGCAACTCACATGGCACAACAAAAAGCACAATCAGGCAAAAAAACAACTGATCCTTTTGCGCATATTAAAAATTTAGATGAACATATTTCATCTGAATTTACCGGTTATAATGAACTTGAAACAACATCCAACATAATTGCTCTTGTCCATGATTTTGAATCGGTTGAACATGTTGCTGCAGGAAACACGGCGTTTGTTATTGCCAAAAAATCCCCCTTCTTTATTGTCGGTGGAGGCCAAGTTCCTGACAATGGCTGGCTCACTATTGGTGATAAAAAAATACCTATTAAATCAGTGCGGTATATCAAAAAAGGTATTGCAGCTGAAATTGAAACGCCAGTTGATATCAAAGTTGGTGATGCAGTTATTTCAACCGTGCATGAAAAAAAACGCATCGATGCAATGAAAAACCATACTGCAACGCACTTATTGCAAGCAGCGCTTATGCAACTTTTTGGCAATCAAATTAAACAATCCGGTTCATTGGTTCATCCTGACTATTTACGATTTGATTTTACCTACCATACCACATTAACTGAAGCTCAAATTAAAAAAGTTGAAGATATAGTCAATGAAAAAATTAGAGCAAATATTCCTGTTGATATTACACAAATGACCTATCGTGATGCAATTAAAATGGGCGCATTAGCATTCTTTGGTGATAAATATAATCCTGAAAATGTACGTGTCGTTAATGTTCCTGATTTTTCAGTTGAACTGTGCGGCGGAACCCATGTGCCTCGCACCGGTGACATTGGCACCTTTAAGATTACCCAAGAGATAGCACTTGCAGCCGGCCATAGACGCATTTTTGCAATAACCGGACCGAAAGCAATAAATTTATATCAAGAAACATTCAATACGGTCAAAAACTTAAGCCAACTGTTTAAAGTTAAACATGAACAAGTATTGCAAACCGTTGAAAAACTGAATACACAACACAAAGAGTTGCAAAAAGAGCTGAAAAAAACACAACAACAATTATTGCAAACACAAATGTCATCGCTCATTGATCAAATAGAAATGATCAATAATGTACCATTCTTATTTACTATCTTCAAAGATATGCCAATAGATACACTCAAAGAAAGCATGCTGCAATTGGCAAACAAAAAATCCGGATTTTATTTTTTTGGCAGTGAAGGCACTGATCGAGTAACTTTTGTTGCAACGATGAGCGATGAACTTGCTGATCACCTTGATATTAAGAAATTCAGTACATGGCTCAAAAAAAATGCCAACTTGCGTGGTGGCGGAAGCAAGAATATCTTGCAAGGTGGAGGCGCCACATTTGATGCAAACTTAAAGAAAAATATCATACAATGGATTATAGATAATAATTAAAAACTTGGGCAGATGCATTTAAATCTTAATTTAAAAGACATTTTTTCCTACTTAAACGAGAAATGAGCAACGAAATATAACTTTTTTTTAATATCAACACGTTCTCTCTATTTTTGTTGAAATTTTTTTTAAATTTTGCCACAGTGTAAAAAAAGCTAAAAAAAAAGAGAGAGTAAAAATGATGAAACAAACTAAATTAATAACAGGTGCACTGTGCTTGTTACCTATCTATATATCTGCAACATCGCCCCAACCGGGCAAGCGCATGTGGGATATTGCAGCAGAAAATGAAATTATTTTCAACACTATCGAAAGTAAAGTATGTGTATTAGCCGATACAGATCTGAACACCGTTTTTACAGTAATTGAAGAACTTAATCAAAAAACAAGCGTTAATGATAGCAACGTTGATACGCTCGATTCATTAGTTGATAGTATAAATGAAGTACGTACCGACTTTGAACAGGCACTCTCTAACGTGTGTTTGCTTGAGTCTGAAATACAGTCGGCCGCTGATAATGTGATTGATGCCAACGATGCAATTGGCCAGGTTATCACCGATGCAGATGTCGGCCTGACCGGCACAACCATTGGATTACCAGGCAAATATATTTTATGCGAAGAGATTGATACCTCAGCAGCTGTTGCAATAACCATCGCATCAGATGATGTTGAACTTAATTTTAATGGCTTTGCCATCAGAAATGCGGCAATTGCAATAGGCATAAATTCTGGATTTTCTAATATAACCGTTAAAAATGGCTTTGTTGTTGATACCACCGGAAACAGCATTGATGTTGACACCGCATCATCTGTAACCTTTGAAAATATTTGGATAGATAACAGTTCATCAAATGGTTTTAATATTGACACCTGCTCAAATGTTACCATTAGAAGTTGTCTAGCAGCCAGGTGTATTACGAATCAAGTAAATATTTCCTCATCAGATAATATTCTCATCCAAAAATGTTTATTTGGTGATCGAGCAGCTTCTGGTACGGCAGCAGGTATTGCTTGCTCAAGCTCATCTCGTATTACCATACAAAAATGTAACATGAGCAATAATCTTGGCCGGGGAATAGAATTCAGCAACTGCGACACATTTGAAATATTCAATTGCATGTGCTCAGCTAACTCCCTCGAAGGTATAAGGCTAACTACTTGCAGCAATGGACTGCTTAGAGAAAACTTTTGCATTGACAATGATACTCAAGGCATTCATTTGCTCACAAATGGCACGCAAATAAAACTGATAGGCAACATTTGCAGTGGCAGCGTATCCTTATCAGAAGGAATTAGACTTAATGAGGTAACCAACTGTTATGTGTTTGAAAATATTGCGTTAGGCAACAGCAATACCAATATTAACGAGTCTGCTGGGGGCCCGAATACGTTTTTATCAAATTGGGCACTCGGCAACTCGTCTTCAAGCAATTATATTTCAACCACTTCAACTATAAATAGGGTTACTATAAATCAAGGCATTAGCTCTTCTTCGCAACCCACCAAGTGGCAAAATATCGATATGAGATTTTAGTTAGAAAAAATAATTTCACTTCCGGCCTTATAGAAACTTAGGCCGGATAATCGGGATGATAAAAATGAAGTACACGAAAATAAGTTTAATGCTTAGTCTTGTTGGCTTAACCATGATTGCCACCACGCCGACATCCGGCGAACGCATTTGGAACATTCTTGCTCAAACTGAAGATATCGCCATCACAACAGATAGCAAATTTGATACCATTACATTAGATTTTACCGGCGTATTTACCGCCTTGCAAGAGATTGACAATCGAGTCACCCAAGATGTTTCTAAACTTGATGAAATTTCTATCGCGACATTCGATCCATTCATCTTTACAACAGCGATGTTATCAAAGTTGGAAATAACACAAAGCCTCATTGCCCCAATTGAAAGTTCAATTGATAGTTTAGATGATTGTATTGGAACCGCAATCACTCAAGAGAATGTTGGTACCACCGGTTTTTCAATCACAACACCCGGCAGATACTTTTTGGCGGAAAACATCACCTTTAGCCCCGCATCAGATATTCCCGTGATCGATATCGACGCAGATGAAGTGTTCTTTGATCTAGGTGGGTTCACCATCACGCAAGGCAATACGCAACTAGGCGCTATAGGGATTGTAGTACAGAGCCCGCATAGAAATATTGTTATCACAAATGGCACCATACGCAATATGCTTGGCGGCGGCATTCTCACGAATAGTGGTGATGTTTCAAACCTTATTCTACGTAATCTGACGATACTGAACGCCGGTATTGGCCCAGGAGCATCGGGTAATTCAGCCGATGGCATTGAGTGCCTAGCCGGCACTAATCTTATCGTTGACAATATTATTTGTGATACCTGCCAAGATGAAGGCTTGGATCTAACTACAAGGGATAATGGAATAGTTATGGATAGTAGTTTTAGCAACTGCCGAGGGACAACAGGAGGAGGCTTACAAGTTGATGACGGTGCTCAGCATATACTTATAACAGATTGCATAGCGATAGCCAACAAGGGGAGTGGCTTTGCCCGTAGTGGCCCCGGTAATAATCCGAGCAATGTATATTTAAACTGCCAAGCACTCACAAACGACATTACAGGTTTTGATGTTAGTGCCTGTCCCCGTGCAGTTATACTGCATTCAGTGGCGAATGGAAATGGAGATGATGGCATACTATCTAACAGCTCCGATCAAGTTATTACGAAAAACTTATGCATCGGCAATGGAAGAAATGGCATAAGAATCACAGGAAATAACGATAATAAATTCATTTTTCGCAATACATTGATTGAAAATGGTGCTGACAATATTGATGAAACTAATGCAGGTGCAGATAATAGTTACTTGGGCAACTATGCATTTAGTTCAACTGGCGCTAATTATACTACTGCGGGCGGCTCCGTCATAAATAGCACCGCAGTAACCACCTCTTCTGCATTTTCAACGCAACCGGCATTTTGGCGCAATATTGATGCATCGCCATAATTTTTTATTTTTTTAATACTACCGACTCAGTTTTAAGGATTGATTATTATGAAGCAAAAACATTTATTATTAAGTGGTACACTGTTTTTTTACGGATTAGCTTTAGCAGTTTCTCCCGCATCTCCAGGAGACCGTGCTTGGGATATTGCAGCAAATGTCGAAGTTTTAGCCTGCACTATTGAAAGTAAAGTATGCGCACTGGATTTTGAAGATTTTTCTGAAACTTTTACTATAATTGATGACATTATCAAAAAAGAATGTTCGATGTCATCACAAATTGATGTTATTCAAAGTGAACTTGAAAATTTTACCTTTGATTTTGATGGTACCTACACAGCAATTGAAGAAGTTCTTCTTCTTGCATGCACCATAAGTTCAGAGCTGGATGCATCACTCTCACTAATTGAGGTCATACAGGAAGCATTTGGTTTTCCTATTACCAATGAACTGGTGGGCACTTCAGGATTCACCATCACCGAAGGTGGGGAATACTACTTAGCTGAAGATATTGTATTTAATCCAAGTTCTACCGATCTGGCAGCAATAACCATTGATGCTGATAACACATTCATCGATTTTAAATTAAAAACACTCTCAACTGATGGCACAAGTGGCACTGTTGGAGTAGAACTGCTAGGTACACATACCAATGTTCAAATAAGCAATGGGGTAATCACAAATACTGATGCACAAGCAATTTTAATTAATGAACTTTCTGCCGACGTAGTAGTAGACAATATGCTTATCAACGATGTTGCAAATGAATCAGGTATTGAAGTAGTAAGCACAGGTACCGATATTTTCTTTACCAATGTTATCGTTACCAATTGTAATGAACACGGTATTTTAACAAATGCATCTTCAAGTATGGTGTTGCGAAATTGCGTGTGTAGTGATAATGGTAACGGCATTGGAAATGGTATGTTATTCACCGACTGCTCGGAGATTACCTTGCATAACTGTATCGCAAGTAATAATACTGATAATGGCTTAGAATTTTCAAGCAGTACAACATCGGAAAATATTACGCTTTTTGAATGCACCACTTGGGATAATGATGGGTATGGCATTTTATTTTCCCATATTTCCAATTCACTTATCAGTGGTGTATTTAGCAAAGGCAACACGCTGGATGGTATACACCTTGAAGATGCACTGCGTATCTCTATCACCAACAACTGTTGCGAAAACAATGGACGTGATAATATTCGTTTGGCAACAGAATCAACCGGTACACAAAATTGTTATATCGGCCAAAATTCGTTGGTGCTCACTTCAAGTGTTAACCTGCGCGAAGAATCTGGTAGTTCTCAAAATGGTGTTTTTGGTAACTATGCATTAGCAACTTCTACTGATAAAAATTATGTTTCCATCGGTGGAGGCAGTTTTTTTAATCAAGCCACCGTTAATCAAAGCGGATCATTTCCAGCAACCGAACCAACTTTTTGGAACAATATTAACATGATAACTTAGAACGTATTATCATAGTATTTAAAAAAAGGCTTTTAATGCAACGCATAAAACTAAGTCTCCTGCTAAGTTTATTCTACGTGGCCTCGGTTGCATCTAACATCACACCCACAGGACCAAGAATGTGGGAAAACACCGCTGGACCTAATTCAGTGCTGGGTAATTATACTTTGGCTAATGCATTTGCAGATAATTATATTACACTAAGTGGAAGTACCAATTTTAATCTAGATGAATTTGATCAGGTAGGAACGTTTCCATCTCCAGTACCAACTTCATGGAAAAATATGAATGTGAGAACATAGCTTTTTCAAGAGTTTAACTTCTTAATTCTTTTTATTGAATTTTATTTAAATTTTTGCCAGTTTAGAAAAAGAGTATAAAAAAAAGGATCTTCAAATGAAAAAAAGTAATATACTATTTTTAGCATCATTCATATGTATGAATTTTCTTAATGCAACTTCAAGGCCAAAACCTGGTACACCGCTCTGGAATATTGTTGCAAGTACACAATCTATCGAGGTGATAACAGAAAGTAAATTGAGTGAATTTTCAGTTGATTTTTCCGGTATTTTTACTTCTTTAAATGAAGCACAATTAAAAGCATCCACCATTGAAAGTCAACTTGACGTCGCTATTAGTGAAGCCGATACTGTACTATCGGATTTTTCTGGTGTCTTTACCTCACTTGATGCATTAAATGAAAAAATTGACACTGTGCAAAGCAAAACCGATGTACTTGATACGAGTATTTTTAATATTGAAGGTGCATTTGGTATTGCGATTCGTAACTCCGATGTCGGCACCACAGGATTAACCATAACTGATCCCGGTACTTATTTCTTGGCCGAACATATTAATTATGCTCCGAGCGGAACGGGAACTGCTGCTATTACAATCGATGGGGATAACATTACCCTTGATTTGAATGGGCGTACTATCAGACAAACAAACAGTATGGGAACTACGGTTGGTGTTGAAATTGCAGCCGGTCACACCAATGTTCAAATCACTGGAGGTACCATCAGAAATTTTACTGCAGAATTAATTGATGTAAACAGTACATCAAATGGCATAAGCATCACTCATATGAATTGCTTAGATAATGGTAGCTCGCCAGGTATTGAGCTCAGAAGTGGCATTGTTGGTGTGAATATTGACACTGTTAATATTCTCAATGCTGGCAATATCGGTCTGCGAACATTTAATGTTACCGATATGCAAATGAATAATTGTAATGTTAGCGACAGCTCAGCCGCCGGTATCCGCTTAAACGAGTCAAACAACGTATCTCTATTCAACTGCATAGTAAATAACAATAACTTTGCAGGCCTTATTGTCGACGGACCAAGCGCAAGTACAAGAATCGATAGTTGTACTGTTGTAGATAATGGGACTGGAGGCATTCGCGTCATAGATGCAGCCGATGATGTTCTAATTACCAACTGCTTTATTGGGCAAAATAATAGTGAAGGCATAGAAATAGGCGATAGTGACCGTATCAAAGTGATAGAAAATTACTTAAGTGAGAATACGTCGCAAAATATCTTTTTGGATGGGACGACACAAAATTGTTATGTTTTTGCTAATTGTATGGTATTGTCTACGAGCGTAAACCTCTTAGAAGCATCAACCGCTGGACCTAATTCAGTGCTAGGTAATTACGCACTAGCAAATGCATTTGCAGATAATTACGTTACACTAAGCGGAAATACCACATTCAATTTTGATGAGTTCGACCAATCGGGAGCATTTCCATCTCCGGCACCAACTTCATGGAAAAATATGAGTGTAAGAACTTAACCTTTATAAATTCAATATTTTTTAAAGATACCATAGGCTCTCGTATACGGGAGCCTATTTTTTTTGTCAAAAATGTAAATAAACGGGATTGTTTATAATGAAAATTTAACACATTTTTTATATAAGATCGCGAAATAAAAAGCGTTAGGCTTTTATCATCCTATTCCTCTAAAAACATCTTTACTTTTCTAAGCATATCTTGTGCATTTTTATAGGTTAATCGTTCCAGTGCTGCTTCATATGGCAACCAATCAAATCCGATATGCTCATGTGAAAGAGCAACATCTTTTTGATTGGTACATGCAACAAAAAAGTAAACCGTTTTATTGATTAATTGACCATCTTGATCACGAAACCAATAAGAAAACTGTTCTTCAAAACCGGGAAAAACATCGGCCGTTAATCCCGTTTCTTCATCAAGTTCACGCAATGCCGCTTGATGCTTTGTTTCCCCTTTTTCAATTTTACCTTTGGCAAAATCCCAATGTCCTGTTGCATAATGTAAAAGTAAAAACTCACGATTTTCCGGTTTCCCATCACAATCATAATATAATACAAGTCCTGCAGAAAATTGCCTTATCATTACCTATCCTTAATCCAAAAAATAGACCCTAACCCTAAAAAACTTCCTAAAACTATATAATGCAGCAAATGCCACAAGACATAGTGGACCAACCCACAACCAAAAACCGATTTTGTGCAAAAAGAAATATGCAACAGAAGATGGCAACATGATTAATATAGCCTTATGCAATGTATAATATGTTATTAAAAACAATGAACCCGTAATCAATAACTGCATACTATATCGCCCTATAAATTTCGCGAATTCTGCACAATAAAAGGTGAAATGCATATATTTATATAAATATAATGCATAAAGCCCTGTTTGTATCATAGCAGAAACAACAGTAGCCAATGCAAGACCCGGCGCTTTGAGTGTATGAATAAAGAGAAAGTTTAGCCCAACATTAACTAATGTCGCAATAACTGAAACTACTGCAGGCACACGCGTATTATGCAGGGCATAATAGAGATTCAATAAAATACGATTCAATGAGAAGAAAAAAAGACCACTAATAAATGCTATCAACACAATACTCGCCTGTTGCACCTTCTCGATAGGAAACTTGTCAGACAAAAATATAGTAGCAAAAATATCTTCTGCAAAAAATATCATCAAAAAAGTCACCGGTACTGTTACCCAAAAAATCAACTTTGCAGCTTCCAATAAATAAAAACTTAATCGTTTTGGCGCATAGGTAACCACGCGAGAAAAATGAGGCAATAAAATGGTAGAAAATGCGGTCACAAACACACCCAGAGGAATCCCCATGAATCGATTTGCATAATAAAGCATCGCAACCGAACCTGCAGGCAACAAAGATGCAAACTGTGTATCAATGATCAAACTCACCTCCATAACACTCATGCTCACAAGACAATTACAAAACTTTAGGAAAACACCCCCAAAGATAGATTTAACACTTTCTGTAATGGCCCCAAATGAAAAATGCAATTTTAAAAAAGTGACCACATGCCATAAAAACTGTAGTAATCCGCCGCATAAAATAAAAAAGCAGAGATATTCAACCGGAAACTGATTCGACAAACAAATGATCAATGAACTGATAAAAACAATATTTAATAAAATAGGAGAAAAAGCCGGCACAAAAAAATGATTCACCGCCTGCAATGCCCCAGCCAATAACGCACTACTGGAAATAAAAAATATAAATGGCATCAAAATACGCAAATAAGGCACCGTACTAGCAATTTGTTCAGATGAAAATCCCGGCGCCATAAACCAAACCACTAAAGGTGCTTTTACAATTATCAATGCACACAATGCTAAAACAATACCTTCAAACACTAAGAATGCCATCGACATAAGGCCATTTGCATCTTCTTTTTTTCCATCTTTGACCAATTTAACCAAAGTTGGGATAAATGCGGCAGAAAGCGCCCCTTCAGCAAATATTTTACGCAATGAATTAGGAATCTTCCAAGCCGTGATAAAAGCATCTGCTCCTGCTCCTGCGCCCAAATAGCGCACCATTAACACTTCACGTATTATCCCCAAAAACCTACTGCCCAGGGTAGAACCACCGACTTGAATTGTTTTTTTTATAATAGATTGTTTTGAAAGTGCATTTTTCATGGCAAGCCTCACAAGAGATTAATATGCAGTTAAGACCATATTTTAGCCTTTGTAGCATACCTAAAATTAAAAAAAAGGGAAAAGCTCAAGTAAACCGCTGACTGTTTTTTAGGCATATAAAACCATCTCTTCACATAGAAAATGTTATACATTCAAGTTTTTTTATTCGTTTCCTTCCAAAAAGAACACTTCTGCTTGCAAATCATGCCTTATTAGCCTATACTGGTTTTATGGTTTGATATTTTCGCAATTTTTATAGCTTATAAATGGCTTTCTGTTACAATACGCAATTCACAATCCTAAACTCTTTGTTTCGTTGCTAGAAAGACCCTAGAAGATAAAATTTTTGTAGATAAATAAGTGAAATTTATATGTTTGAGGATGTGTGATTGTAAATAGATAGTGTGTTTTTTTAAAGTACGTATATTATAAGTTAACCTTTTTTTGAGATTTAATTAATTATGAAAAATATTTATGTTGGAAACCTTCCATTTGCTACAACTCAAGACCAATTAGAAGAACTTTTTGCTCAATATGGCGAAGTTCAATCAGCTCGCATTATCATGGACAGAGAAACTGGCCGTTCACGCGGTTTCGCTTTTGTTCAAATGGCTAGCGACAGCGATGCAGATCAAGCAATTTCAACTTTGAACGATTCTGATTTTAACGGTAAAAGCTTACGTGTAAACGAAGCTCGTCCACGCGAAGATCGTCCTCGCACAGGTGGCGGAAACCGTGGTGGCTTCGGTGGAAGCCGTGGCGGATACGGCAACAACGATGGTGGCCGCAGATTTTAGTAGTTTTTAACTAAAAAAAAACTACACCACACTCTGAAAAACAAAAAAGGGAATCACATTTTGTGATTCCCTTTTTCGCTATCTAATTTTTTTATCGTGAATAGAGAAATAATTTTTTAACTAACCGCCTTGTTTTAGAAAAAATTACTTTCAAAATAATTATCACACAAAATAACAAAGTTTCTCACCCCCCCTGTCATTCCCAGCCGTCGCTTGCGAAGATACTATGTTAGATGTCAACAAAAAAACATGTTTTTTAAAGGATAAAATGTGGGTAATGCATAGGCATTCGCAGCCTGCCCGCCTTAGCTTCCATCTTACGTTGAAACTTACTCCTTCGCTGAAGCTTCTGCGCACAAGTCAGAGGACAGACCTACGAAGCTTTATGCGAAGTACGGTTAGCGACTGCTGGAAGGACGACAAGGGAGGCATTTTTAGCAAATTAAAAGTGCAATTATAGTTTCTACAAGAGGTTTAATTCTTAAATATAATGTAATAATCCAGGTGCAAAACACAAAAGCAATTTACCTATTTTGTCATCCCTGAAGGGGATCCAGTGGTAACGGGTATAATCTCGACAAAAACCGAGCTAAAAAAGTTTGTTCATTTAGAAAATGATCGGTTTACAATTAAATATATGCAAAATAAGCATGGCACAACCATTTGTTTTTAAATTGTACTTTATAATATTCTTTCCTATACCTTTTTTAATTCGCCACTCTCAAGCTTTAATTGCTGCTCCACACGCTGTGCAACAGATTGGTCATGTGTACTAATAATAATACCCATACCCCATGCTTTTTGACTCTCTAATAATAAATCCATAATCACCCGACCCGTTTTGGTATCCAAATTACCGGTAGGTTCATCCGCCAATAAAAAAGAAGGTTTTGCAAATAATGCACGCGCTAATGCGACACGTTGCTGCTGACCTCCGGATAAAACCGGTGGTTTTTCGTATGCTTTATCCGGCAATCCCATTTTTTCCAGTAACAGCAATGCTTCTTTTTTACATTGCTCAACCTCTTGGCCTGCAATTAATCCTTTTGTCATCACATTCTCAAGCACCGTAAGCTCTTTTATCAAATAAGGCATCTGAAACAACAGTCCTATCGTAGAATTTAAAAACTGTTCACGCGCAAAAACATCAAATAACGCAATATTTTGTTCATTAATAAAAATTGTACCCTGTGTTGGTTCAGTTAAACCGGCTAGAATATGCAACAGAGTAGATTTCCCCGTACCTGAAGCACCCGTAATTGCATAGGAATGCCCCGATCGAAATGTATAATTCACTCCACAAAGTACATCTAATGTTCCCTGATGCGTTCTGAATATTTTTTTTATATCGTCTGCTCGCAATAACATATTATTCATATATGCCTCAATGGCTATGTTTGTAAATAGCTTTTCTGTTAATTTACAAAGTGAAAATTAAAAATCGATTTCATTTTTTTAATTATACTATGAATACTCCTGCTGCACAAAGGCGTTTTTTATTACTTTAACGGGAATTATTGTTTTTAAAAACTATTCCTGCCTAAACTTTTTTATAGGGATAAAAAAAGCCACTATGGCTAAGCACCTGAAAAACAACAGGGCGCTAATTGAAAATAGGGGGAGTGTGATGAAAACAGTCTTAAACCAGAAAATACGTGAAACAATTCCGGAAATACTCCCAGTAATTCCAACAATGGATGTTGTTGTATTTCCTCAAATGATTGTTCCACTATTAGTCCTTGATGAAAAAATCATCAAAGGCATTAATCAAACAATGAATGAATCCAAAATGGTATTCTTGTTAGCTTCAAAAAAACAGGTTGATAATCAAGCGGCCATCGGCACCGATGACCTTTATCAAACTGGCACCATTGCATCAATAATGCGACTCATAAAACTTCCTGAGGGTGGCATAAAAATACTGGTACAAGGTATTTGCAAAGCGCAAGCACAAGATTTAATGACCGAAGATGATGGCCTGCATGCACAAGTAGAATCGGTCTCAATGGTTCATGATAGTGATCATATTATCGACGCACATGTTAAAAACATAAAAATGCTCACCGAAAAAATGGCCTCTACCGGTCAAGGATTCAGTCCGGATTTTCATATCATTCTATCAAAAATGAATGACCCGGAAAAAATTGCTGACTTTGTATTATCTCATCTCAACTTAAAAGTTGAAGATGCGCAACATTTGCTTGAACAAGAACAGTTGTCTAACTTTCTAGAAGGCATTTATCTGCAACTGGAAAATGAACTTGAAGCAGCAGAAATTCAAGAACGTGTACGCAATAACGCACGCGAATCTATGAATAAATCACAGAAAGAGTTTTATCTGCGTGAACAACTTCGTGCAATAAAAGAAGAGCTCGGCGAAGATGATGCTGAAGAAATAGATGCAATGCACATGAAATTGGCACAGCTAAAAGCATCTGAAGAGGTTAAATCTGAAGTAAAACGTCAAGTTAATCGACTTGAACGCACAGCACCCGATTCGATGGAAGCAGCAGTTATTCGCACCTATTTGGAATGGATTTTTGCATTACCATGGAACACATGTACCGAGGACAATTTAGATCTTGAACATGCAAAAAAAGTGCTGGATGAGGATCACTTTGGACTAAAAGAAATCAAAGATAGAATATTAGACTTCATATCGATACGTAACTTAAAGAAAGATGGCTATGCACCTATTTTATGCTTTGTTGGTCCTCCCGGTACCGGCAAAACATCGCTTGGCAAATCAATTGCACGCAGTTTAAATAAAAATTACATGCGGATTTCATTAGGTGGCGTTCGTGATGAAGCTGAAATTCGTGGGCACAGGCGCACCTATGTTGGTGCAATGCCGGGACGCTTTATACAAGCATTACGTAAATCAAAATCGATGAATCCGGTTATAATAATTGATGAACTTGATAAAATTGGTGCAGATTTTCGCGGAGATCCTTCAGCAGCTATGCTTGAAGTGCTTGATCCACAACAAAATAAAACATTTTATGATAACTATCTAGGCATTCCATTTGATTTATCAAACATTATGTTTATCGCAACCGCAAACTCAATCGATACCATTTCCGCTCCTTTACGTGATCGTATGGAAATTATTGAACTTTCCGGATACACCTTGCCCGAAAAAGTAAACATTGCACAACGTCATTTAGTTCGAAAAGCAATTGAAGATACAGGACTTGCAGATAAAGATATAAAACTGGATGACAAGATTATCGAGCATATTACACAAAACTACACCCGTGAATCCGGCGTTCGTCAATTAGAGCGTACCATACGTAAATTATGTTCAAAACTGACTCGTTCGTTTGTTGAAAACAAAACTATACCATTAGTCGATTGTACAAACGTAGATACCTACTTGGGGCCACGTATATTCCTTGATGACGACATTTGTCGTGTAAATCAAGTTGGTATCACCAATGGACTTGCATGGACAATGTATGGCGGAGAAATGCTCAAAATTGAAGCTGTATTGATGCCGGGAAAAGGTAAATTGATGTTAACCGGTCAGCTAGGCAATGTGATGAAAGAATCAGCACAAGCGGCTATGACCTATGCACGTGTGCATGCTAGTGAATTCGATATCGATAAAAAGATATTTACCGATTACGATTTACATATTCATGTCCCTGCCGGTGCAGTGCCAAAAGATGGCCCTTCTGCAGGCATTACTATGCTCACTTCAATTTTATCCGTACTCACTAACCGATTCATTGACGCTAATTGTGCAATGACCGGCGAGCTGAATTTGTGTGGTGACATCATGCCAATTGGCGGCGTGAAAGAAAAAATATTGGCTGCAAAGCGCAATAAAGTTTCACGTGTTATTTTACCCTATCAAAACAAAAATGACCTTGTCGGTATCGAAGATATTGCACAAGACATTGACGTTATTTGGGTCCGCCATGCAAATGAAGTATTAAGCACCGTATTGTTGAATATAAATGAGAAGGTTCCACGAGCTGCATGAAAATAATAACTATTGGCGGTGCAACGACTGATATATTTATACAAACCAAGCACACCTCAGAACTTAACTTTGCAACATCTTATGAACAAAGATCCTTCCTCTTGTTTGAGGAAGGATCTAAAATAGATGCCAACACATTGCACTTTCACACCGGTGGCGGTGCAACCAATAGCGCTGTTTCATTTAAGAAATTAGATTTTGATGTCACTACATTTTTTAAAGTTGGTGATGATAAACCTTCTGAATTCATTATGCAACGTCTCGCAGATATAGGTATCAATACACAATACATCAAACAGTCTGATGAATATATAACCGGACATTCGTTTATATTCCCATCAAAAAGTGGTGACCGTACCGTCTTATCTTATAGAGGTGCAAATGCACATCTGCATGAAAGTGAAATCCCACAAGTAATTAAACAATTTGGCAATGTCTATATCACATCACTTTCAGGCGATTCGGCTCATATGTTATTACCAATTACACGCTTGGCAAAAATGCATAGCGGTTTGGTTGCTACAAATCCGGGCACAAGTCAATTAACTTCAGGCACACAAACAATGTATGAATCATTGCCTAACATTGATATTTTTATCTTAAATAGTGATGAGGCATGTAGTTTTATGCTTTCAATGATTGAACAAGACATCGAGTTACATCAAAAAATATTAAATACAAAAGTCACTCAACGTGATGAAACGTTACCTGAACTCTTACAAGCACCAATTTCATATCAAACGGTCTACTTTGATATTCGCCTTTTTTTTGAACAAGTTCTTTCTCGCGGGCCAAAAATTGTGGTGGTAACCAATGGCGCCGAAGGAGTATATGTTGCAACACAAGATGGCATTATATTTCATCCGAGCTTGCCAACAAAAATCGTCAACACACTTGGTGCAGGTGATGCATTCGGTTCATGCTTTGTTGCCAAATATATTGAAGGTGCAAACATTAAAGAGGCCATGCTTTATGGCATTATCAATGCATCATCAGTAATCAGCCATTTGGATGCAAAAAGCGGGCTGCTTACCAATCATGAACTGGAAAAACGCTTTGAACATGTCGACAAAGATTCTTTTCAAGAATTTGATTTAAATGTATAAAAAAAGTCGGCTATAAAAACCGACTTTTTTCCAAATTCTGTATATCTGTATATATGTTATAGCAACTTATGCTCATAAAGATACTTAAATACTTGTTGAGCATCTTGCACATTATCAAAAAGATTTTTAAATGCTGAAGCATCTTTTAAGTTACTAAACCATGAATGACTCAAAGCATTGTTCAAATCAGCTTCAGAGCCACGAGCAAACAACCATCTTAGTGAATTTGTATCTTGAGCTCGTTTTTGTTGCAACAATTCTGCAATGCGATTATTAATTTGTGCACGTTTTTCAGCATTATCTGAGGTATCTATAATAATTTCACGACCAAAACGTAACGTTAAATTATCATAACCATAAAGCATACTTTGCAACGCTGTGACATCTTTATCAGCCTGATCAAAAAACAGAGTATTATCATGTATAAGTTGCGCTATACGTGAAATACCAAAAGCAGCTCCTTGCTTAATTAAATCTTCCTGCTTGGCAAGGTCATCACATACGTATCTTTTAACTAATGCATTAAACTTCTGTGTAATTACACTTGGAATACGTTCTTTGCGCCAATTAGATTGATCATCATAACCGCCAACATAATATTCTGCTGTAGATCTCAGACCCTGCGGTAAACGAACATCTGCAAATTTACGCGCTTGTGCTTGAGCAAAACTCACACCATGTGCAGCTGCCTGAGTTACATCTTCAATGCCATGACTTTCCGGTTTTACAAAGAAACGCTGTTTATCTGAAGTTAATGTACCAAAAAGTAATGTCGTCATTCCATTCGGAAGCCCATCAATATTCAGACCATAATGCTCTTTTTTCATTTTATTATATGTTGAATATGCTGTAAAATGTGATGAAATACGTGAATACGCTCCCGGCGTATTTTTAATAAAATCAAATACGTTACCCGATGGATCAAAAATTTGGTATGTACCTTCAGTAAATCTCTGATTACGCATACGCGCTAGAGCGTCCCAATACCAAATTAAATCACGAACAAATATTTTTCTGTTTGGAGACTGATTTAAACGTTCAACAACCGATTGCCATTCTGCTTGATGAGTTAATACATATTGTACATATGCACCAACCACAACAGATTCTTGTTGCTCCTGAGTAAAGCTATATTGAGCAACTTGTGCTTTTAAAGCATCAATGTTTATAGCTTCTTGAACATCTTCAACTTTAACTTCAGCTGCCGCCGGTACAGGTATTTGAGCAGAAACTCTACGCGTACCCGGTTGAGCTGCTGCAGGAATTTCATCAACTTGTCCTTGCAAGAATTCTTCTTCTTTGGGAGTGAATGCACCTACACCAGTATCTTGAAAGCTCTCCTCTTCTGTTTCCGAATCGGAATCGCTTACCGGTTCATCTAATAAAGCCGGTTGAATCGCTGGCGAAGTAACTGATGCCCTTCGTGCTATTATAGCAGGAACAGCAGACTCTTCATCTTTCTTTGGCCAATAATTATAAGCTAAAACAGCTGCTATTACAGCGGCAGTAGTACCACCCACCGTTAAAGCTGTTTTATGGTCAGCCGGCTGACCATACAGATCTTGTACATATGAAATCACATTAGCTGTCCATCTTGAGAGAGTTTCTTGCCCCCAAAAAGCTTGAGCCGGCATTGAAACACCTATCAAAACGACAAATAACGTAATTTTTTGTATTTTTTTGAAATTCATCCCCATTTCCTCCATACAATGGATATCAATCATAACTTTTTATAGCATATCTTATATCTCTAATAATATACTTATTTATTACATATTGTCAAATATGTATTTCAGATTGAAATTTACCCGGAATGCGAATAGAAGAGTTTTTCTGTTTATAGCTTAAAAGACAGCCAACAATTAACTAAAAACCACTGCGGTAGCGAGATGAATATTGTTCGAATCTATAGCTAAATCCTCTGCCGTTTTGCCTGCTGCATTTTTAATCTCGCGATCAGCTTCTTTTGCAAGTAACAGCTTAACTGATTGAACATCATTTAATCTAACGGCAATATGCAATGCTGTAGTTTTATTCCGTCCTACAGCTTTATTCAACTCAGCCGACCCGGAAGACAGTAGATCAATTATAGTTTTTCTATGCTTTTTATGCATCTGCTTTTGCATTAAGGCTAATTGTAAAGGAGTATACCTCAGCCTCCTTGTCCCTCCCGCATTCAAATTCGCTTTGCAAGCTAATAAAGCATGCACAACCTGGCCATATCGCCCATTTTTACATCGTGCACGTGCGGCTAAATGTATAGGAGTTTTCCAGTGTTTTTCGGTCTTGAATATTAAATTAGGACGAGCTGCGTATTGCAAAAGCAAATTAGCCAACTTCGCATTACCAAAATATGCAGCTTCACACAATGGACTACCTAAAAATTTCTTTCTGCATACACGCGCATTGGGCATATTTGGATCAACACCCTCTTTAAGTAATGCTTCAATCTCAGGGGGCAACAATGTTGATTTTGCCTCCCTGCACCGTGCGAGTAAGTGCAGCTCTTTATCTGCCTTTATCAAGCATTCATCTGCTGCATGTAAACAAGTTGAAAACAATGCTATTAAAATATGAATAAAGTTATTAAACCTTTTTTCCACGTTTTTTCCTATCTTTATCTCTTTTTTTTGATGTTTTATTTTGTATATCTAATTTTCTTTTTTCAATCAAATCTTTAGCTGTTCTGTGGAATTTATCTTGAACAGTTGAGTCAGCTCCCTCATCGATCAATCGGTGAATAATTTTAGTGTAATCTTTTACCACTGCAATATGCAATGCTGTTTGCCCTTTATCCTTTGACTGTCTATTAAGATCAATACTTTCAAATGAAAGCAGTTCTTCTAAAACTTCCATACTTGGTTTTATTTGCAAAACACAAACCATTAAAGGGGTCAAGGGAATGTATTTGTTACGTACTCCACCACAATTAACATTTGCACCGGCATCACGTAAAGCCTTGATTACAGCAAGATAATCACCGTCTTTTTGATGACCTCTGACAGCTTCATGCAATGGCGTATTATATTCATAGTTGTTGTTTTTTTTGTTCCGCTTTGTTGGTAATGCTTGTATTACAATCGCGCCTTTACCAAGTAATAATTGTACAACTTCAAGATTTCCTGCGCGAGCTGCATTATGCAAAGGGGAACCGCCAAACTCTTTCCTTTGTTTTTCATTTAACATCCCAATATTTGGATCAGTATTATTTCCAAACTCAAAAAGTCCTCTAATCAGCGGCATATTTTTATTAATATCAGTATGCGTATATTTCATAAGCGCAAGCTGATTCTTCCTTTGTTGTTCTTGTTGGTCTCTCACCCTTTTTTGTTGTTTGCGCTCATATGCAGGAGCTCTTTTTTTACGCACCGGACCATCGACACTATATAAACTAAAAATTGGGAGTAAACTTGCTATAAAATATTTTTTCATTGCAGATTCCTAGACTCTATAAAGATAAAACAGACATATCATCTATTTTTTCATAAACTTAAGATAAAGGCAATTTTAAAATATATAAAATATAGTACAGACAGATGTTACTGTTTACAAACAACCGGTATTTTTTTAAGATTAAAAGTATAAATAATAAAACTTAAATCCCTTGATCAAGAGTATCAAAATGTCAAATTCAAAATCCCAAACTCATCAAGGTACTGTTTTGCGTGTAAGTGGAACTATCATTGATGTACAATTCGATCACGAACATACGCCAAACATTCACAATGAGCTCATTATAAATTTCCCAAAACATAATCGTCAAGCCAGCATTGAAGTTGAACAACAATTAGGTGACGGCATCGTCCGTTGCATTGCAATTGAAAATATTCATAACATCTCTCGTGGAATGGAAGTTATCGACACCGGACACCCAATCGAAGTTCCGGTCGGCAATCAAGTACTGGGGCGTATTTTTAATGTTCTAGGCAAAACAATTGATGACAAACCACCACTGAAAACCGATAAAAAATGGTCTATCTATCGCGAGACTCCCGCACTTATAGAGCAAAAAATCTCTGATCAAGTGCAAGAAACCGGCATTAAAGTTATTGATATCATGGTGCCCTATGTTAAAGGTTTCAAAATTGGTCTTTTTGGTGGCGCCGGTGTGGGAAAAACAATTTTAGTGCAAGAGTTCATTCGTAACATTGCAACTGAACATGGTGGCGTTTCAGTATTCACCGGGATTGGTGAACGAACCCGTGAAGGGAACGAACTGTGGTTGGAAATGAAGCGGACCGGCGTACTGGACAAAACAGCATTAGTCTTTGGCCAAATGGGTGAACTGCCCGGCGCACGTTTACGCGTTGGATTAACCGGTTTGACCATGGCTGAATATTTTCGTGATAAAGAAAAAAAAGATGTACTTTTATTCATCGACAACATCTTTAGATTTGTACAAGCCGGCGCAGAAGTTTCCACCCTGCTTGGCCGTTTACCATCCGCTGTTGGTTATCAACCAACATTAGCGACCGAAATGGGTGAATTTCAAGAACGTATTACCAACACAATAAACGGTTCAATAACATCAATCCAAGCGGTATATGTTCCTGCTGATGACATTACCGACCCGGCCCCTGCAGCTGTTTTTGCACATTTAGATGCAAGCACGGTTTTATCTCGTAAGTTGGTAGAACTTGGCCTGTATCCTGCAATTGACCCATTACAATCAAGCTCTAAAGGACTGCAACCTGACATTGTTGGAGAAAAACATTATCGCGTTGCACGCAACATTCAAGAGATCTTACAGCGATACAAAGAGCTCCAAGATATCATTGCTATCCTGGGTATGGAAGAATTATCACCGGAAGATAAATTAATTGTTAATCGCGCAAAAAAAATTCAGAAGTTTTTAACACAACCATTATTTGTTGCTGAATTTGCAAGTGGTCTGCCCGGACGATATGTTCCGGTTGAAGTTGCAATAGATGATTTTGCAAAGATTATTGATGGCAAATGTGATGACTGGCCTGAGCAAGCATTTTATATGGTTGGAGATTTAAAAGAAGCAAAAGAAAAAGCGGATAGACTCAAAGCTGAGGTTCAATAAATGAATCTTGAAGTCATAACTCCATTACGCACTATGTCTTATGAGATTGCATGGCTTGAACTTAATACTGACGTTGGTAATTTTGTAATTCAAAAAGGACATGCTCCAACATTGCTTATACTTAAACAAAATGATGAAATAGTTTTTCGTTTAAAAAATGGCAAACAAGAGTCTGTTTTTGTGCCCAAAGGTATTGCCGAAATAACTCGTGAAACAGCTACTGTTGTTATACAGGAAGTGGCAAAAAAGGAATAGATTCCTTTTTAAATCCTTTTTTTGTTTTTTATTTCAAGATCGTTAGTTTTACTTTTTTAAAATGACTTGTCGTCCTTTTTTTTATTACATTTAATAAAGTCTTGGTCAATGATGTGCATTATTTAAAAAGTATTATAAAGTAAAATTCAAAAACATTAAAAATGTTCACAGTATTGATATAAAGTAACTTAAAAAAAACAAGGCAATCATCCATTTTGGATATCAAGCATGTTCAATATATCCTTTAGCGGATATGGAAGCCTAAGATTGAGCTTTTGCGAAAGCGCGGGCCGACAGTGAGAATGAACGTAGTGAATGAGAACGTTTTTATCCGCGACGAAAGGTTTCGAAAGGCAAAGCCTTCGTGCCTGGAGTCCAGAGGTTGTGGCAAAACAACCTTTGGGCCTGTCCGGCGAGGACAACAAATAATTTAAAAAAAAAGAAAAACTAACGATCTCGAAATAAATAAAAAAGAATTAAAAAACTTACAACCTCGCTTGTCTCTTTACACGTTCATACATTATTTTTTCATTATGCAACTGCCGTGCAATAGTATCAAGATAAGCACATACAGGTAAAGCTTTAGCTTCCGGCCCGGCACCTTCAAAACGATAACCATAATCATGGCATAATCCTTGCGCACAGACTGCACGTGCAACTGCAGTTTGATAACGCACAAACGGTTGATTTGAAACAAGTAAACAATTACCCGGTTTAGGACTAAAATACAACCACATACGTAATGTATCTTGTGTGGTTGGACGTTGTATTGAACCCAAACAATCTATTTTTGGTGGTACAGAAATAAATGAAACGTTTGAATTAAAATCATATAATCTACCGACAAATTCTTTTTTTAATACTTCTCTAAAACCGGATGGCATCTGCCACAATGTATCCAATTCCAGTTCATGTAAAAGATCGCCAATCATCTGCAGTTCAGTTTTCTTTACTTTAATGCCATTCAACTGCGTATGATCTTCAATGAGCTGTGATCCCGCCAAAATAGAAATATAAGTTGCACCAAGACCGACTTCGGATAATTGCTTTGCATATAATAAACGTGTACGCATTTCATCTTTATTATAATTTCCCATAATAAGCATATGCGTGTAGGCGATTTTTTGTGGTGTAATTTCTTTTATCATTCCAAGCGATTCAACACATTTTAACAACTGCTTTCTTTTTTTATGCATTTCAGCAGTATCAATTAACGCTTCACGTTCAACTCCCGGTTTTCGTAACCAATGCTTTTGCGTTAAAAGAACGGAACTCTCCAGCTGTTCACATACACCCAAACCGGTTTGCCGCATTAATATTTGTAGCGGTTTTGAAATTCTACCATCTTGAGTTAACAACAATGAATCTACACAAAATATAGTTTGGACACAGATCAAAAACGAAACTAATCTTAATAATTGATGCATTTTTATCACTTTTGGTTATTTTAAAAAAACAGTATAGTAAACAACAAACACTGTGGTTATACTAAAGAAGATACACAAAAAAACAAGGAATTTCAGATGCACAACAAATTCAAAAATCTCGCAAAGAGAACTATTACGGGCATTATACTCGGTGCACTGTTTTGGATTTCATTTATTTATCTACCTCCTTGGTGCTTCTCAATTGTTATCATAGCAATACTCGCACAAATCATTGCATTTGAATGGACTCGATTATTTGATCCAAAAACAGCACTGTTTTGGTTCGTGATGCCTTTTTATCCTATACTACCCTTTTTATTAATTTTATGGATGAATCATTCATGCTATCGTCCACTACTCTTTATTTTATTCATTTTAGTATCAGCACATGACACCGGCTCATACTTAATTGGAAATCTATTTGGCAAACGTCACATTGCAAGCATGATCAGTCCGGGAAAAACATGGGAAGGTTTTTTCGGCGGCTATCTTTTTGCATGCGGAGGCTTATGGCTAGCGTTGTGGGAACTTGGTGATGCAAAACCATTATGGTTTATCATGCTTTTCACCTTTATTGTATGCTTAACTTCACTTATTGGTGATCTATTTGAATCATGGCTCAAACGACGCGCACATGTAAAAAATTCAGGATCTATTTTACCGGGACATGGTGGTTTTTTAGACCGCTTTGACGGCATCATGTTTACCGTATTTTTCTTTTATCTTTTTCGCGATTGGTTATTGGCTTATTTTCCAAGTATCACCTGTTAACAAACAATCACCCAATCGGTATTTACCCAATCTTATTTCCTAACCTAAAAAATCCGTAAACGGGCTTTAGATTTGCTACAATTTTTTTTATTTTTTCTTGTATTACAGGATCTTCAACATTTCTACTTCTATTGCCAGCAGATGGTCTTAAATTAATCATAGAATCGAATACAATAAACTCGTCAGTTCCATAATGATCTGGAAATAAATTAATGCCCCATAAATGTTCTTGTTTAGATTCGTTTTCAGGTAAAAAAACTCCTGATCTGCATGCATATCAGCATCCACAACCATTACCTGTTTTTCAATACCAACAACAGCTTTCACTAAATCTTCAAACATTTTTTTGACATTGTTTTCAGTTCTTCAACAATCATATAATACCCTCATCCTTTCAATATATTAACTAAATCAACCTGTTTTACCCTATCCTCAGCGCCACTTGTCATATTTTTAAGCGTAACCTCATGATTATGCTGCTCATCTTCACCGACAATGACCGCATAAGTTGCACCCATTTTATTCGCTTTTTGCATCATTTTTTTAACTTTCCCGCCATCAAGCATAACCTGAGCACACAACTCTTGCGCATGCAATTCATCAGCAATTAACATTGCAAGCATTCTTTGTTCTTCTGCAACCGGTATAATTACGGTTAATTTTGACGATTGGGCAATAGGCAATCTATCTTGATTTGGCTCTAACAATAACAATAAACGCTCAATGCCAATTGCAGCACCAAGTGCAGGTTGATCTTGTTTTGCACCAAGTTCTTTAACCAATGCATCATATCTACCACCGGCACAAAAAGTGTTTTGAGCACCAAGATCGTTACTTGAAAATTCAAATACTGTTTTGTTGTAATAATCCAAGCCACGTACCAATTTTGGATTGATAATAAATGAGACTGAAAGTAATTCTAGCTGTTGCTGTAACTCTTGCCATTCTTTTTGACTTTCGACTGATAAATGATCGACCATCTTTGGAGCATTTTCATACAACTTTTGACACTCAGGATTTTTACAATCAAATACACGCAAGGTATTTGCATCTTTGCGCTCTTTACAGGTCTCGCAAATTCCAGCACATGCATCTGATTCAAGAAATGTTTTTAAAATGTTTTTATAATTTGCACGATCTTGGAACGAACCTAAAAAATTCACCATCAATGCATAATTTTCCAATTTCAATTTTTCATGAAAAAACCGATCAAGCATTTTTATCAGTTCTGCATCGTTACCAATTGAAGATGCGCCAATATTTTCAATATTAATCTGATGAAACTCACGATAACGTCCTTTTTGTGGCCGCTCATAACGGAACATTGACCCCCAAGAAAACACTTTCCATGGCACATCAACGACACTATTTTCAATAAACGCGCGCACGGTCGATGCTGTTGCTTCAGGACGAAGACACATTACATCATCATTTTTTTCTGTTTTAATGATAAACATTTCTTTACTGACAACATCAGTTGCAACACCAAGCGAACGTTTAAACAGTTCTGTTGGCTCCAAAATTGGTGTTTTAATTTCAGTAAAATTATAAAAAGTGAGATGTTTTTTTATTTGATCGAGCACAAAATT
Organism: Candidatus Dependentiae bacterium; assembly: GCA_040878395.1. NCBI lineage: Bacteria > Candidatus Babelota bacterium. Next base: position 36,643 of record JBBDMI010000010.1, read on the forward strand.
AAACAATTTTAAATCAAGCCAATCTTGTGTGCCCTTTATACGTTGAATCATATACAAACCTTAAGTTTATGAGTATCAATTTGCAGTTATCAAAAAGTATACCATATTTCAAATTAATTGACTTAGTTTGCAAACCTGATAAAAACATACCTATAGTAGTAACCCAAAAAGGAGTTTTTTTATGAAGAAATTTTTATACCTGCTGTGCATCAGCATGCTAAGTTCGGCACCATTTATTGATGCAAAATGTAGCACTCCAAGTGATGGAAAACTGTCATGCGAGGATGCACATAAATGTTTTGACTGTAGCAGTGCCGATTCATGTGAATGCCAAGTTACAGCAAAATCTTTTTTATCTGTTCGTCCATTTTTTGAGGCTGCATCACCAGCGAAACTTGCATTAGTTCGCAAAGAAATGCAAGAAATGCATGTTAATAATGGCAGTATGTTCCAAGCTGTTCCATTTGGCGGCAAAACCCTTAAATCTGATCGTTTAGCACAATACTTTGGTCCATCATGCAAACGAGTACTAACCGTTTCATCTGATGCTGCAAGCAATCCTGACATTATTGCTGCAAACTTAGGAATCTACACACAAGCTGACGAAACATTTGAATCTGTCTTTTGTTTAAGTCCTGAGCAAACTTTTGCCGGCTTAGGTTTGAACTACCGCACTCACTTTGGATGTGAAGACAGAAACAAAGGTTTCTTTCTTGATCTCACCTTACCGGTCTACTACGTAAAAAATACCATGAACCTACAAGAACGAGTTGTCAACAATGGCGGTGGTCCGCTTACTCCTGATACTCCTGCAAATGTTGCCCAAGCATTTAAACAATGCTCATGGAATGCAGGACGCATCGATGATGATTGTGATACAACTAAAGTCGGTGTGAGTGAACTTGATATTCAATTGGGTTATGGCTGGGGCCGCGAACAAGCACATATGCATTCATATGCCGGCGTGTTAGTTCCAACAGGCAACAAAGTCAATGGACGTAAAGTTTTTGAACCGATCATCGGCTGGAATCACAATACTGCATTCCATTTTGGAAGTAGTTTTGGTATTCAAATTTGGAAAGATGAATGTAAAGATCGCACTTTATGGTATGAACTTGCAATTGATAGCCGTTACTTCTTTGAAAACAGACAATGTCGTTCATTCGACCTGAAATGTAAACCTTGGAGCCGCTACATGCAAGTGTATACAAACGAAGCACAAGCACAAGAAGCTGCTGACTTATGCGCAAGTGCTGATCCTGCTGACCAACAAGCCGGACTTTTATTGGGCACGCCAGGTATCAATGTCTTCACACAAGAAGTTAAAGTGCGCCCACGTTTCCAACGTACATATAACACTGCATTTGCACTTGATCTAAAAGATTGGACTTTAGAAGGTGGTTATAACTTCTTCACACGTGACGGCGAATGCGTAAAACTTGCATGCCCTTGGGAAGAACTGGTTGGCATTAAAACCGAACGTCAAGCTGATGGGACCTATACACCTATTGATGGCCCGGCACTTAAAGCATTAACCGGTTGTGGCGACACTAACAGCGTACAAACCATTGGCAATAACTTCAACGGCGAAAATGATCAAACAATCGCAAACTATGCGGAAAACATCATTACTGAAGATGATATTGATTTCTCATCAGCTGAAGCTCCTTGTATGCTAAGTAATCGTTTTTATGGCGCAGTTGGTTATAGCATAGATATTTGTGAAGTACGCACATTAATTGGTCTTGGTGGCAGTTATGAATTTAGCGCTGACAACACAGGACTTGACCGATGGGGCGCATGGGCAAAAGTTGCCTTGATTTTCTAACGAACCTCATATTTTTCGTATATCAAAAAAGAGTCGGGACTGTTCCCGGCTCTTTTTCATTGAGAATTACCAAACCTTTTTGCTAAAATAAGTCTAGAACTTAAAAAAATGGATCATATTGGAGGTTGTTATGAAAAAAATAATACTATTTCTTATACTATTTTATGCTCACATAGAGGCGATCTCTCCCGGCAGAGCAAATCAACTAAGAACAGAATTTAACCAAATTGGGATTTATAATCCCAGCAATCCTGGTAACTACAATGAGCAACGTGCAGATGAAATATTAAATGAACTCAACACCGGTGGATTTCGTGGTATGGGTAAAAGATTAAGAATCCAACAACTAGAATCATTACGTCTACGCCCTACAGCACCACAACCAAGCAGATCTGCTCCACCAACAAGAGCGGTTCCCGTACATCCTCGTGTAATTACTCTGCAACAACAAAACGAACAGTTGCGAAATCAAATTCAGCAATTACAACAACAAAATAATCAACTAAGACAACAGCATGCATCTGTAAGCGAAGCACAGTCTGCATCAAATGAGGTTATTCGTTTAGCATTGCAAGTAATTGATGCAACCAACAAATTAAATAGTGATATCGGACAAGTACAAGTTTATTTAGGGCTTAATGATACAGAAAGCGCGAGCGCAACAATCGATAGTGTAGGAACACAGTTTGATCAACTACAAGCAATCAAAGAACAACTGGAACAACTCATTCAAAGATAACATTATTTTTGCCACATACAGATTTTTTGCGTAATACATATTGGAATGGTATGTTATACAAAAAATTGTATTGTAAGGAAGTTATATGCGGCAAAAAGCTATTCTTATCACTGGGGGTGCAGGTTATATAGGGTCACACACGGCATGGTTAATGGCACAACAAGGATTTCATGTCATTATTATAGACACATTGATATACAAACAATCTGCTTCCTTTGGATGGGCTACATGTATTCATGATGATTTTGCAAATGAAGCTACATTACGTCATATTTTTTCTCAGTACAACGTACAAGCTGTTATGCATTTTGCGGCATATATTGAAGTTAATGCATCAATCAAAGACCCCCGTCATTACTATGAAAACAATGTTATTAAGACCTGCAAATTATTACAAATTATGCTCGAACACAATATAAAACAGTTTATTTTCTCCTCAAGTTGCGCATTATATGGCAATCCCCAATATACGCCCATAGATGAACAACATACAAAAAATCCTATAACACCCTATGGTGCAAGCAAATATATGGTGGAACAAATATTACAAGATTATAATCAAGCATATAATATGCAATATGTAAGTTTGCGCTACTTTAATGCAGCAGGCGGTGATCCTGATCACAATTTGGGTGAACAACATGAACCTGAAACACATATAATCCCACTACTTTTGCAAGCACTCAAACAGCGCACACCATTCAAAATATTCGGTACCGATTATGAAACACCTGACGGAACATGCATTCGCGATTTTTTACATGTTAAAGATATTGCACATGCTCACTCTTTAGCTCTTGAACATCTTATGCATAACAATCCATCTGATTATTTTAACTTAGGAACCGGACGAGGAGTTTCTATTAAAGAACTGCTTGATATAGCACAAAAAACATTCAAAACCTCTCTACATATCGTATACGACAAACGAAGAGCAGGCGATCCGGCAATTTTAGTTGCAAATGCACTCAAAGCAAAACGTATTTTAAACTGGTATCCTCATTACTCAGATATTAAGTACATCCTGCATTCAGCAAATGAATACATGACACACCAAAACCATCGTAAACAGATATTGCAAACACATGTTTAAAGGCGACTAAGTATAGCATCAATTGTTTGAAGTATATCAGCCTTAATGCGCTCGAGTGTTTGATTACTTGTGTATAAACTTTGCTCACGACCATTTTGTTCCATTTTTGGAATTACATTAGAGATGATTCGCAACTGATCATTGTAAGCACGTAACATACGAGCCAAACCTTTTAAATCCAGCTCTAAAATGCCAATTATTGCGGTTGGAATCTCACGATTTTGCGCTAACATTTGTCTGACTTGTTGCAATAAAGCAATCAATGGATTAACCGGCTTTGCCAGTGGCTCAATTTTTTGCTCCACTGGTTGCGTAACTTTTGGAGACAAAGGAACTTCTTGCATTGGTGCTATAGGCTTTGGCGGCACAATAGGTTTTCCTCCTTGAGCAGCTTCTTTTGACAACGCAACCGGCTCTTTTTGTATCGGCGGTTGTGCAACATCCGAAGCTATCGTAGTTGTTGCAATACCACGTTGTTGCGCTGTCTGTCTTGCTGCAGCCGGCAATGTCCAACGATCTCGTTGCACTCTTTGTGGTACTATAGGCATAACTTTTTGTGGGCGAGCAATACCAGTAGATGGTATCACCTCTGCTATAGAAGTTGGTGGTTGCCAAACGCTACGCTCAACTCTTTGTGGTGCTATAGGCGCAACCCTTTGTGGGCGAGCAATGCCAACAGGTAAAATACCGGCTGTTCGCATTGGCGTCGGAATTTGCTCTGAAATTTCAGGTAATGTAATCATTGGCCGTTGCACAACTGTTTCAATTCCGGCAGGTTCTGCAATGGGTTGCGACTTTAATGTGACCCCTACCGTTTGCCTATCATTCAATGCATTAGATAACTGTTGCAATGGATTTCCATCTGACGATTCAAGAAATTGCAAGATAGATTTTTTTGGGCTATAAAATGCCATCTGAATCGGCTCATCTTGCAATAATGGTTTAATAAACTCACGAATCTCAGGCGCAACTTGTGCCGGATCGATAATCAATGTATCAATCAAACCTTGTCGGTTTTTAGTCTGAATAGAAACTTGTGCCGGTTGTTGTAGCTGCGCCGGAACAGATTGAACCAACATAAAAGGTTCTTGTTTCCCTTGCATAATCTCATCAACAAACAGTTGATCAGTCGGAGTCCCAACTGAAAAAACATCTACCATTCTCGGCGTTTGTTGTACTAATTGCGACTGTGGCAACTCAATTGCTGCAGTCACTCTACGCGCAGGCATCGCAACTATTTTTTTTGGCATTACTTGAGGAAGTTGAGGTGGCAACGGTCTTGGTTGCACAACTTGACCCGCTCTTGCAGGCAATAAAAGTCTTGGTTGCTGCTGACGCACAAATTGTTGCGTCACCGAGCGAGGTATAGCCCCCGTTTGTGCTTGTTCAATTAAGTTACGAGCAATATTTTGATATAATCGTGCTCTTTCTGCCGGGCGTGCAGATTTTGGCACTTGCGCACGCTCTAATGCTCTGAATGTTTGTTGCTGAATTTGTTCACGGGGACCACGCGGAATAAAACGCGGCAAACCGGTTTGTGCCGGGCGCGGTGCAACAACATATGGTGAACGGGGCACCATTTGCGATGGAACTTGCTTTGATGGTAACTCAGCCGCTTTTTTAACCTCAGACTTTACTGCATCAGTAATTTGACGCCGACCTTGTGCAATTTCACCCAAAATCTTTGCCTGATCAGGCCCTTTTATTTTTTTCCATACTTCAACAAACATGCTTTTTGTTATAGGATCATCTGTTTTATATCGATTGTATAAACCCTGAAATGCCTGTTGAAAATTTGCATATACTTTTTGTAAGGCATTATTCAATTGCGATTTTGGCGCATTTTCATACAATATTTCTTCTAACTTCATTTCATCTTTTGCTAATTCAAGCAACTTTTGCAATTCTTGTCTTATTTGCTCAGGCAACTGGCGAAGATACTGCGCTCTCTGCGCTGCCTGAATCTCTGCCTGTTGCTTAACAAATGGAGTCAATTCTTGTTTTAATCGACTAACTTCAGCCTCAAGGCGTCTAACCTGTTCATAAGCACTTTCAGCAAATGCATTTTTTAAACCCTGCCAAATCCGCTGAGTTGCTGTTCCTTCTGTCCGAAGTCGCATAGCTTCTCTCGCTTGCGCTAATTCAGCCTCTTTTTGCGCAAGTTCATTTTGCAATCTTTGTTGAGAGGTCAATTTGGGCATCTCTCTTTTTGGAGCAGCAACTCTTGATACACGCACAGGAGGTACAGACGGTGTAACCGTTGATTGTGTAGGTAAAATTGATATTCGTTGTGTTGGGACTGAAGTTGGTAATCTACCAGGTATTGATTGACCTGAAAGAGGTGGTTGCACTGATGGAACTCTTAATGTTTGTGGGTACCTTATGCGCGCCGGTTGAGCCCCCGGTAATGGCAATGTTGGACGAGTAACTGAGCGGACAGCACGCGCTGCAGGACCTGCCAAACGAGAAGCTCGAGTAAAGGCTGCAAAGCTAACGCTATTGCTCAAAAACAATAAGCAATACACAAATAAATTGATTCTTATACCTAAATTTTTCATTTCCCTAGTATCCCTAATAAATGGCCAGCTGTTTTACTTCTAACGTATTCAATACCATTATACGCACAATTTATTTCAACCTGTCAATAGATGTGGATCTGATTCAAAGCCAATAAAATGAATATTTGCGGACAGGAAAAAGGTTTTTATAATAAAAAAACAAATTAATAAACAAGATACTTTATAATAAAAAATCATAATATCTAAATTTTTTATTGCAAACTGAGTTTTAAATCAAGTATTATAAAATTAAGATAAAAGTTCAATTTTTAAAAATTAGGGAAAACTATGAAGAAAAGAATATCACTTAGTCTCGCTTGCTTACTTGCAATAAGTAACATTATGCATGCATGTTTGAATACCATAAGCAATAACACTGAAAATACTTATAAAATAGTCGAAATTAAAAACGAAAATAAAGATGTAAAAAGTATGATATTCTGCCCGGAAGAATATCTTGAAGATGAAACAAAAGCACATACGATTACACCTGGCGAAGAAGTTTCATTTGGCGGTCACTATGTCCCAACTTTCGTTATCTATAAACAATTCCTACCTGACACAAGATGGCATGCATTATTAGTTGTCAAACAAACCCGTTGCGGCCCACGCGGACCGGAAAATAAATATCTACTCATGACAGATCTGCTTAATCGTGATTTACCAGGTGATTATAAACCGGTATATAAATTTACCCTAAAAAAAGAACCTCATGAAATCGAAGCCGAAAGTACTAACACTAAGGCCCTAACTACTATTACAAATCAATACCAGGTCATTTTGAACCTTATTGATGATTTAACACAAAAAATACAAGAAACAATGAGCCGACAATTAAGAAAAGAATCTGAATATAAGCGAAAATTGCACCCTGAAGCTGTTCAGACTGAAAATGATGATGATGCTTCATTAAAAGGTGAAGTCGAAGATGGCGTATCATGTGAGTCATGTAAGGTGCCTGCGGTGGAGTAAATTATATTTTACTCATCCTCGGCGGATCGCCCTAAATTTACATCTTTAGCTTTTGGCGCGTCTATTTAGTTTTTTTATTTTCAAGATCACATTCGTCCTTAAGGCCCTTCGATACACTCAACTACGTTGAGCACTCAGGATGAAGTCCTCGAAGGTTTTTGCCGTGCCCGGCGTAGTTTTAACGAAGACGGGCCAACCCCTTAAGAATCCGGGCACTTAGGCTTCGCCTTAAGAATCCATTCGTCGCGGCTAAAGCCGTCATTTTCGCGCAGCTCAAATTGACTTTCAGCCCACACTCGATTTTATTCATCCTCGCTCTTTGAGCTTTGATGAACAAAATCGATCTTTGGCTTCACGTAACCGCTAAAGGATTCATAAAATGTAAATTTGTTGTACCTTTAGCGTATATGCAGGCACAAGCTCTTAGAGAGAGCGGTGGCCTGTAGGCCACATTTGCCCTTACATACCGTTGCTGAATGATAATGCAAATCAAGAAACTCACTTCGTTATCGCATAATTTACAATCAAAAGAAGCAAATGGCAGCCGATTTTATACGCGATGAGGGATTCCAAAGGCATAGCCTTGGTGCCTGGAGTCCAGAGGTATCGGCAAGGATACCTTTGGGCCAAAGTTTACTATGCAAAAAGAAAGTAATAAAAAAATAAAGTAAATCTAAAAAAAGAGAAAAAATAAAATCATGAAACAACAAATAGGGGTCAAAGGGGCATAAGCCCCTTATTTACCGCAACATTTTTTATATTTTCTCCCCGAACCACATGAGCACGGTTCATTGCGTCCAACCTTTTCAACAATACGTTGAGTTGGTTGTGCAGAATCATCACCGCCGACCATATTAAGTTGTTCAAGTTCACGCTCACGTTTACGTTCAAGTTCAACTTGATTGAAACGTTCAAGATTAAGATGAAAAATATGATGCACAATATCAAATCGAACATGTTCCATCATGTCTTTAAACATCGCAAATGCTTCACGTTTATATTCAATAAGCGGATTTTTTTGGCCCCAACCACGTAACCCTATTCCCTCTTTGAGGTGATCAAGATTATACATATGTTGTTTCCATGCTTTATCAATAGTTTCAAGCATTAACCATTTTTCTGCCTCTTGAATCATTTCACTGTTTTGTTGTGTTCGGAATAACGCATATTTTTCAAGCAAGAAATTGATAATATCTTTTTTGGCAATATCACTATTACTTTGATCAATACCAGCACCAAAGAAATCTTCCGTTTTCAGCCCCGTCAATCTGCTCAAGAATATAAACACTTGTTCAACTTGATCTTTTGACATGTTCCGTTTAGGAGCAAAGCGCTCAACCACATCTTGGACTGTTTTAGTGATCATGTCACGAACTAATTCATAAACATGTTCATCACCATCTAAAATATCACGTCGGTAATCATAAATAACCGTACGTTGTTGATTGAGGACATCATCATATTCAAGTAAATGCTTACGCACTTCAAAGTTTTGTTTTTCAACTTTTTCTTGTGCATTTTCAATAGTTCTGGAAACAAATTTAGATTCGATAACTTCATCTGCATCCATTCCAAAACGTTCCATATTTGTTTTGAGTGTATCACCGGCAAAACGACGAATTAAATCATCTTCCAATGAAATATAAAAACGAGATTCACCTACATCACCTTGACGTCCGGCACGTCCACGCAATTGATTATCAATACGACGACTTTCATGACGTTCAGTACCCAAAATATAAAGACCGCCAGCCTCTAATGACTCAGGGGTTAACTTGATATCAGTACCACGCCCTGCCATATTGGTTGCAATAGTAATACGTCCCGGTTCACCCGCATGTGCTACAATTTCAGCTTCACGCAAATGTTGCTTTGCATTCAATACTTCATGCGGAACATTGTGTTTTTTGAGAGCTTTACTTAATTCTTCGGATGTTTCAATTGCCACGGTACCGATCAATACCGGTTGACCTTTTTTATAGCGTTCTTGAATATCTTGCACAATCATGTTTGCTTTTGCATCTTTATTCAGGAAAATCAGATCATTTTCATCTTTACGCACTAACGGTTTATTGGTTGGAATAGCAAGAACATCAAGTTTATAAATCTTATAAAATTCTTCTGATTCGGTAACCGCAGTACCGGTCATACCAGCTAACTTATTGTATAATCTAAAATAATTTTGCAATGTAATAGATGCAAGAGTTTGTGTTTCTTTTTCAATCGTCACGCCCTCTTTTGCCTCAATTGCTTGATGCAAACCGTCGCTATAACGTCTGCCGGGTAAAATACGTCCGGTAAATTCATCAACAATTAATACTTCACCATCTTTTACTACATATTCAACATCACGTTTGAAAAGCACATTCGCTTTTAACGCTTGATTTATATGATGTAACAGACCCAAATTTTCAATCGCATAAAGATTTTCAATCTTAAAAAGTTTTTCAATTTTATCAACACCGGACTCACCCAATTGCACATTGCGTTCTTTTTCGTCAACCTCATAATCTTCATCTCGTTTTAGACGACGCACTGCAGTGTCTGCTGCTTGATAAAGTTGTCCAACCTCATCGGAAGAACCGGAAATAATCAAGGGAGTTCGCGCTTCATCAATTAAAATAGAATCAACTTCATCAACAATTGCATAATTTAGCTCACGCTGAACATAATCAGATAATCTAAATTTCATATTATCGCGTAAGTAGTCAAAACCTAATTCATTATTGGTTGCATATAAAATGTCTGATTCATATGCTTTTTTACGCTCAACATCTCCCATCTGATTTTGTAAAGATGCAACAGTTAAACCAAGAAACTCATAAACAGGCCTCATCCAATCTGCATCACGTGTTGCTAAATAATCGTTAACAGTAACCAAATGAGCACCTTTGCCACTCAATGCATTCAAATACAATGGCAATGTTGCAGTTAATGTTTTACCCTCACCGGTTTTCATTTCAGCGATTTTACCTTGATGCAAAACAATGCCACCCAAAAGTTGAACATCGTAATGACGTTGACCCAAAACACGTTTTGATGCTTCACGCACGACAGCAAATGCTTCCGGCAATAATTGATCTAATGTTTCACTGTTTTGAAAGCGCTTACGAAACTCATTGGTTTTTGCAGCCAACTGTTCATCGCTTAATGCGCTGACTTCAGGTTCTAAACTGTTAATTTGTTTCACGATAGGTTGCAATTTACGCAATTGACGCGCATTATTGGTCCCCATAATAGTAGCTAATATTTTTCCAATCATTGAAAAATCCCCAAAAAGATCTTTATAAAAAATTCAAATTATACACAAGAGTCTATGGAATATTTAAACTAAAAGTAAATAAAATCACTCAAAGACTCAAGCCAAACAAAGTATAGCATAACTGGTATCAATCCACCAACTTCAACCTTTTTTTACTTTAATACAACAACAGTCATTTGACGACATGCATTTTTACCATCACGACGATAAGAACAATAGCGCGTATCACAAATAGTGCAAAAATTATATTCCATCTTAAAAGCCTCTTTTGGCACTCCTACACCCTCTAATTGTAATCGATTAAACAATGACAAATCAAAACGTAAACCATCATCATCTGTGTATACAACTTGATCTGCAAAGCCAAATGGTTCAAGGTGAACTAAGAAATCTTCACCTATACGATAACAGCATTTTTTTGCTGAAGGACCAAAGAAAATACGCAAATGCTCAACTTTTGTGCCATAAAGTTCTTGCATTTTTTGTACCATCTTTGGCGCTATTTGCATGACAGAACTTTTCCAGCCTGCATGCACAATTGCGACTACATGATGGAAATTATCATAAAAAATAATGGGCAAACAATCGGCAGTCATAACACCGATACCATATTTTTTTTCTTGCGTAACTAAAAAATCACCGTCAACTTTGAACGGCTCAATTTTATCTTGTGCAACAACAATTCCTTTATTTGAGTGTATTTGATGCAAAAAATTTAAACGCTCTAGCTGCATCATTTTTTTTAATTTTTTGTATGGCTCTATAGAAAGGAGACGTATACCTGGTGGATAATGTAAATACTGATCAGGTTCAAGATCATCTTCAGCACTACCAAAATAAATAGCAAATAATGGGTTACTATGCAATAGCATATTATCGTCAATCTCCTTTAGATCAATATTAATGAGTAAAAAACCCCCTCAATTGTGAGGGGGTACATTTGAGTAGTATAGCGCTCATTTTTTAAGTTGCAAATGGATAATTTACCAGTGCAATTGCCTTTGCATGCGGTACTCATACATCTCTTGTTCTTTTAACCTATTTTGTCTTTCTCTTGCACGAGCTTCGCGCTCCTTTGCATATGCTTCACGCTCTTTTGCAGCAGCAATGCGTTGCTCGGTTTGCACACGTTCACGCTCTAAACGCAAACGTTCTTTCTCTCGTTGCGCGCGTTCATACTCAGCGAGTGAACGTATGTACTCTTTATCAGAAATAACCATCTCTTGTATGTAATACAAGCTACCCAATAAACTGCGTGCATAAGAAATACGCGTTGCATAATTATATGCCGAACGTTCAAGCGCTTGCTCAAGTGAATAAATAGCTTGCTTTAATTTCTTCACAAAACTGATTAATGCAAAAGCGCCTGAATGCTTACTCAAAATAGATGAACGCATCGCTTTTGCCAGCGCATATTGATCATTTGCATATCGCTGTAATAGCTCAAATTCTCTACGATAATCACGCGCCAAAGAATCTTCAACTTCAAACAGCTGAAAATAACTTCGATGTTCAGCTAACAATGCATAAAAAGATTCCAGTTCAAACAGGACCTCTTTACTCTTTCGGACCAAATGATCCATACGATTGTACACATACTTAACTTCATGCCATTGTTCACTATGAGAAAGATCAAGCATACGTTTTTCAATCGCACTGCGATTAGATTTTAAATCGGTAATAGTGAGCTTTATATCTTTAATTAAACTGTTAATTGTGCGAGATCTTCCTTTTGCTATCGCAAGCTCATAAAGCAATTCTTCATCAAAATAATACGCCATATTACCATGTTGTTTTTGCATACGATGAGCCAAACGAATGAGAGACTGATAACCGTCAATCTTGGATAAATCATTTCGACATCGCTCAATTAAAACTTCATTTGAAGGGGCTCCCCACAGACCGCACCATCGCCCAAATGCATAGATCCCTGTAACGGCACCGACAACAGTCAATGCACCCCAAAATGCATTTTGCATATCATCTTTATATACATGCTTCGATGCAAAATCACGATGCCTATGTGCATCACAAGTTGAACTTATAATTAATGCTACACATAATAGCGAGTAATATTTTTTGTCTTTCACAACAAGCCTTTTGAATAAAAAGTTTCATATAGAACTGTTAAGTATTACATAATTTACACGTCTAAACAAAAAGGGTATTATTATTAATAAATAAATAGTTTAACTAGTAAAGGTTTAACGTGATTAACACAAAAATGTTTTCTCTCTCTCTATTATTAATGACTTGTTTTATTGTCCAGTGTGCAGATCCGGATAAAGCTCTTGAAAAAGCTCCAACACAAAATGAAGTATTAACAAACCTTTTTCAAGAAATATTTGAACCCGATGAGGCATCTTTATTTCTATCAAATCAAAAAGAAATTGAAGTATGGTCGGAAGAAATCATAAAAGGCAACACACATGTAATTAAAAATTTACCGAAGTTTCTTTTATCTTGTAAAAAAGAGGAAGAAGTTGAACTGGTTGCAAAATTATATATAAGCATTTCTTTGAGATCATTTATAGAACATGGCTCAAGAGTTATGCAACATCAAAATCCCAAAGAAAACCCCGAAAAACTAAAGCTCCTGCTAACAACAGAGGCAGCGGCATTTATATATGGACTAACAGTCAAGTATGAAAACATGATATTTGACGAATCTGAATTCAAAAAAGATTGCGCTGCTTATAGCGTTTTTCAAAAAACACTCAGAGAGCACAAAATAGTATTAGACAAGCAAAAAGCAATAGAATGTGCAAAACTATATCTTGCTAAGCAATTCGATAGACAAAGAAAAGAATTATTAGAAAATTTAGAACGAAAGCAAGCACTTATAGCTGCGGGCAAAAAACAGTTAGATGAATTAGCTGCAGATAATCCAAAATTAAAAGAAATAATTGATGCAATACGTACAAAATCTGACCAATAATCCAATCAATTTCAAAAGGGGCCAATACGGCCCCTTTTTATTTCTACTCTTCTTTTTCTTTTTGTTGTTGACGCATAAATGCAGGAATATCCAAAGCATTAATATCAAGCAATGAAGTTTCCTGCCTTATCTCATTTTTTTGATCTTGAACCGGTGCTTGGTCAGAACTGGATTCCTTTGCTTGCCACTCCGTTGCTTTTTGTTCAGGAGACAAATCACATTTTACATGCGCTGTTGGTTTTGGTTCAACTGAGGCAAATATTTGTTCTTCTATTTTTTTTGCTTGTTCCACGTTTTTACGCTCATGAAAACCGGTTGCAATAACAGTAACTGAAACCTCTTCATCCATAGATTCATCAATTACAGAACCGATAATAATATTTGCATCCTCTTCTGCTTGGTCATAAATAACCTCTGCTGCTTGAGAAATCTCATGCAAACCAAGTGAAGGGCCACCGGTAATATTGAGCAACAAGCCATGCGCTCCTTCAATATCCATATTTTCAAGTAATGGAGATGACACCGCATTCAATGCTGCTTCTTGAGCACGATTTTCACCGCCGGCTTTACCGGTACCCATAATAGCAAGGCCACCATCTTTCATAATGGCACGCACATCGGCAAAATCAACATTGATATGCCCCGGTTTAGTAATAATATCAGAAATACCTTTTACCGATTGACCAAGTACATCATTAATCATTGAAAATGCATCAATCATAGAAACATGTTTATCAACGATCGATAACAATTTTTGATTGGGGATTACGATTAATGTATCAACCTGTTTTTTAAGTTCTTCAAGCGCTCCTTCGGCAACTTTTGCTCGCCGCTTACCCTCAAACATAAATGGTTTTGTTACCACGGCAATACACAATGTACCTTTTTCACGCAATGCATGTGCAATAACCGGCAATGCGCCAGAACCGGTGCCACCGCCTAGACCTGCAGTTAAGAAAACAATATCAGCATCACCAACTGCCTCAAGAATTTTATCCATATCCTCTTCGGCTGAACGCTTGCCTAATTCAGGATTTGCACCGGTACCCAAACCTTTGGTTGATTTAATACCAATTTGCAAACACGCAGAAGCTTTTGATAAATTCAAAGCTTGTGCGTCAGTGTTTGCCGCAACGAATTCTATCCCTTCATAACCTGACTCTATAATACTATTAATAGTATTACCTCCACCTCCCCCTACACCAATTACTTTAATTGAAGCAGCACGAGATTCATGCTCTTGCTTTACCAAATCTATCATTCCCTATTCTCCCCAGTTTAAAAGAAATCGATTACCCACGATTTCATGCGCGTAGCTACGCGTTTAACAAATGGACCATCTACATCAGAATTAAATGGCGAATGTTTCATTTTTAATGCATGAAGCAATAAACCATAACCGGTTGCATAAATCGGCGTTTCTAACGTACCCGGCAATGCATAAGAAACATGTAAATTTCCAATGCGCACCGGCATATTAAAAATGGTTTTTGCAACAGTATCAATGCCATTTAACAGGGAACCCCCACCTGTTATAACTAAACCGGATGTACAATATGTCTTTAGATGTTTATCATCAATTTCTTGTCGTACAAAATGCAGCATCTCTTGTGCTCGTGCATGCAATATCATACCGAGTATATTTTTTGAAATAGTTGTCGAATTTCCACCCTGGGCCAATTCAACATGAATATCTTTATCATCTTCGTGTAAATTTACCGTGCCGTGTTCAACTTTTACTCGCTCTGCATCTTTTATTGAAGTACGCAAACCAATAGCAATATCGCTGGTAAAATGATTGCCCGCAATTGGCAATACCATAGTATGAACAATCGTCCCATGTTGATAAATCGCCAAATCTGCCGTGCCTCCACCAATATCCAATAGTGCAACGCCAAGTTGCCGCTCATCTTCACTCAATACTGATTGCGCTGAAGCTAATGGCTCTAAAATAATATCTCTAACTTGAACACCGGCAGCTTCACAACAACTGACTAAGTTTTGTACCGATGCAATTGCCCCTAAAATAATATGCGCTTGCACCTCTAACCGAATGCCATGCATACCGATCGGATCTTGTAATCGTTCTTGCCCATCAATAATAAAATATTGTGGCAACACATGCAGCACTTGATATCCTTCCGGCACCGGAATTGCTTGTGCAGCGGCCAATGCATGTTCAACATCTGAAGCACGAACTGAACCTTTTTTAATCGGCACCACTCCGTGTGAATTTAATGAACGGATATGTGCGCCGGATATGCCAATGTAAGCAGATTCAACAGAAACACCTGACACCAATTCAGCCTCTTTAATTGCTTGCTTAATTGATTGGACTGTTTTTGCAACATTAACAACCACACCTTTTTGCAAACCTTCTGAAGGCGCTTTACCCATACCTAAAACTTCAACATTATCTTTACTTGTTTGCTGCGCAACCAATACACAGATTTTTGTTGTCCCAATATCGATAGAGGTCATTAAACGTTCTTTTAATACTTTTGCCATGCTTGCGTCCCCTAACTTTTTAATTTCGAAATAATTATACGGTCTTCAAAACGCACATCAGCACAAAATCCTTTTGCATAAATCGTTTTATTGATAAGTTCTTGTGCAATGCTATCACAAGAATCAAGTAAAGACTGTGTTATGTTGTTATCATAATTGCACAATAAACGCGCAGGTTGCTGATATAAATCAAATGCAATTTCATGTCGATGTCGCCAAATAATAGAACTTTTTTTAATCAATGAAGGTTCTATTGAAGTCAGATAAGCAAATACATCTGCAGGTAAGCGATTATCTTGATTATCCAAAGCTATGTATAATTTTGGCATTCCTTCATAGCAATACGGTTCAAAATAATCAGCCAACACACAATAATTATTATGAGTCACTACCTGCTGAGCTGTTATCACGTGTGATTGAATTTGTTCATGAGTCAGTTGTAAACAAGGATAATGCGCTTCAACTTCTATATGCACAAAACTGGGTTTATACCAACATGCAACATGACTAATAAATGGAAATGCCTCTTGCAATAGTTGCGCAATCTTTGATGGCTTTTCATCAACATACATCTGTGTAGATTGAATATAAGCACTAATCTCATCTTGTGCTTTTTTTGACAAATGCACATCATATGCAACAGAAAAACGATGCACTGCAAAAACATAAATTGATACTATATGTATACTCACAAGAAAAACAAGCGTACTACATACATAGAGCGCTTTTTTTATATACCCTAATTTGAGCTTCATTGCTCACCCCTTTTATAAGTCCCTTATATTGTTATTACAAGTTTTGCCTATAAAAGGTCAAGAGTATAGAAAATTAATTTATGTTTAATGCACCCAACAAGAAACACACCAAAAAGTTAAACCGAATGCAATCATCAAAATAATCACAATAAAAAACCACCTATATTTGTGAACGAGACGTCTCATCTTTCTCTCCTTTCTATGTTTTTTGTATATAAGTATCTTTTTTTTCTATTACACCCTACTAAAACATAAGGAATAAATTCACAATAATCATACAGTTGTTGATCAACATGATTTTCCATCTGCACTTCAACTGCACCTTCCTTTTGCTCAAGCTGCATTAAATATTTTAGCACGCCACTTAGAGCATCAAAAAACGAGTTTGTAATGTTCCCGCTCGAGGAACTATATTAATAATATAACTATCATAGTCACACATAGCTATAGATTCCGGCTTTAACAATCCATACAATGCAATCCCTATCAACCTGTCATCTTTATAGGATCTACCTTCAAAATAGAGACCTAAAGTAAAACCTTCAGGCTCCCATACGTCATAAACATATTTTAGTAAAACAGGATTTGTTAACTTATAATCGGCAGTAAAAAGTGATGTGTTAAAAAATAAAAGCATAAAAAGAAATAGTATCATGACAATAAGCTCCCTTTAACATTCTCTTTAATCCTGCATAAAAAATGTTAAAAGTGTAATAGAATACTGTTTTGTTACTACTACTGAGAAGCAAGAAACAACATAATACCGGCTGCTACCGATGCATTATATGAAATATCAACAGAACGTTGTGGAATGGTTACTTGAGTACCATATTTGAAAATTGAAGGACTCACACCCTTGCCTTCGCTGCCAATAACCAAACATAATGGTTTTTTATAAGTAATTTGAGCAGCATTTTCACCTTTAAAATTAGTAATATAAAGATTATATCCAGCCTCTTTAAGTTCTTGTGCTGCCGCTTGTGCCGAAGGGGCCAAATAAATTTGCAAATGCTCTGCCAATCCTGCAGATGATTTAATTGTAGCTGCTTGTAATGGCGCAGATTTTTTTTGCGTAATCACTACTCCATCGACACCGGTACAATATGCAGAACGTAAAATAGCACCCAAATTGCGTACATCTTGAATCCCATCAAGCATCAATAAAAATGGTTGTTTTTGTGGGTCGAATGGAACTTTTCGATAGCCAAATGGTGCAGCTAGACCAAGCACTGATTGGTGATCAGGCGTACCAGCTAATTTAGTAAGTGTTTCGCGTGAAACATATTTAATAGTAACCGGATACTTTGGCAAAAGCGCTTCTATCTGAACAAACGATTTCGGCTTTGGATCTGTTGTATATAATGTAAGCAGCTTACGCTTTTTTGCCTTTAAAAGTTCAACAATTGAATGAACACCATAAACGGGTTCACCCTGCATGATTTTTGTTTTTATTTTTTTATTTTTCTGCATAGTACCTATTATACCCTTTTTTAATAAATATAAAAACAGCTTTTAAATATTAAAAGCTGTTTTTATATTTATTTTCACAATACTTTGAAAAAAAATATATTATGATATTTATATATATAGCTCATTGTTTTAATATATATAACATATTTTAAATTAAAGGAGTTATCATGCAAAAACGCTTTTATCTTCCCTTGATTTATCTTTTGTCACCTCTATCAATACAACCTTTTGGCTCTATACATTGGATGCAAGAAGCTATGAGAGAAATGGAAGAAGGTTTTATTCACATGCAAAAAGCAATGGATCAAGCTTTTACAAAAAATAAACCCTCTTTATCTGGCCGAATGCCGCAATTAACGAGCCAAAATAAGAAAAATGGTGTATCTTTAACATTTAGCGGCATTGAATCCGGCGACATTAATGCTCATATTAATGATAATGTAATCACTATCGATCATGCCGACTTTAAAGCTCGCATCACACAATCAAAAAGTCGTTATGCACGAAGCATACTTTTAGTGGAAACCAGCGCTGAAGAACATCGTGATGAAGAAAAAGACGACCAATCCTTCTCTAAAGCTTTTTATAGCTCTAGTAATCAAACAATCCCTCTTGAACATGAAATAGATTTAAACTCAATCGAGATCACTTACAACGAGAGCTCAAAAGAACTACTTGTGCAACTTTCCAATAAAGAAGGCACACAAATACCAATTTCCATTCAAAAAAAATAATAACCACGTCTAATTCAAAAGGACTGTTTATTAAGCAGTCCTTTTGAAATTCATAACTTGAAACTAATGCCTCATTACTTAAACATAACATTGCCTAGTACAAACATACTTGCAATTGCCATCTTATATTTGTGGTCAATAAAAACGCTTATAACCATAGCCTCAAACTCACTAACGGTAATCCTTTAATCGATTGTCATTGCATCGCTTCTGAAACCTTACAAATCCGAGTTTGCATTTCGGATTTGACAACTTTTTTTTTCAAATCGCCTCTTGATTTTGTCCATGATATACTATCAGTTATTTTGAAAAATAAGAAATAAGGCAATACAACATGCAAAAGCAAAATTCATGGCTCGAAATTGACGCCAACTCACTGGAACATAATATTACCGAATATAAACGTATCATTGGCAATGCGCATCTTGCATTTGTGGTCAAAGGAAACGCATATGGTCATGGCATTGATCAGATTATCGAACTTACTAAAAATCATCCTTTAATCGACTGGTATTGCACTGCATCACTTTCTGAGGCTTTACACATCCGTACATTAGGATCAAAAAAAAATATTTTAGTTATGTGCTCTATTGATCAAGATCCTTATCTGGCAATTGCACAGCAAATTGATTTAGTGGTTTACGATACACATAGTCTTGAACTGATAATCAAGGCAGCACAAAAACATAAAGCTATTGCACGTATTCATCTAAAAGTTGATACAGGTTTATCTCGCTTTGGATTTCTACCAAATGAAATATTACCGATAATACAAATGTTTCAGCACAATTCTCACATTGCATTAAACGGTATTTTTACTCACTTTGCCAACGCTGAAAATATTGATCAGCAATATACCGACATACAGGTTGCACACTTTGCAAACTTAATTAAACAGTTAAAAAAGAACCAAATAGAAATTCCAT
This sequence comes from Candidatus Dependentiae bacterium, assembly GCA_040878395.1. NCBI lineage: Bacteria > Candidatus Babelota bacterium. The sequence goes on from JBBDMI010000010.1 coordinate 56,426, forward strand.
ACATACATTCACATGCAACTTCAGCTACCATCAAACAAAGCAATGGGTATACCAACTTTATGCGCATTGGAGCAGGCATGTATGGCCTATGGCCATCAGAAGTAGTTAAAGATGACGCATATAAAAAATATCAACTCACATTAAAGCAAATTCTAACGTGGAAAACACACATTTGCAGCACGCGCACTATCGAAAAAGATAAATTAGTTGGCTATGGCCTTACCTACAAAACAGCTCGAAAAACTCGTCTAGCATTTTTACCTATTGGCTATGCAGATGGTTATCATCGAAGACTGTCAAACGTTGGCAATGTTTTAATTGAAAATAGATATGCACCGGTTATTGGTCGAACAGCAATGAATGTTATCACTGTTGATATTACTGATATTCCATCAGCAAAAATAGGAACTGAAGTTATATTAATGGGAAATCATCAAGGAATTACCGCCTATGATTTGGCTAAACAAATGGAAAGTTTCAATCCACGTGAAATCACAACCCGCTTGAGTGCGCACATTCCACGCATAATTGATTCATCCTGCGTGTCAGCCATAATTTCAACATCGGCTGGAATACACGAATGCGCTCACCGAAGTTGAGGAACCTGTACTGCCGTATACGGTGAAGCTTTGCGAAAATGTAAGCTTGTCGAAGCACGAACTATTCAAAATACAACTGAAACCGTTTTAATTGATCAAATAAATCATCACTCAAAAGATATAGAACATGATCCCGGGAAAAAGCTTTTTTACCCTTATTGATCATCTCATACAACCTTTTAGCATTCATCCACGTATCATTAATACTCACTAACTTTTTACGCATATAAACTGTATAAGAAACTCTGGGTAAAAACAAAACTGCCCCATCAACTAAAAATGGAGCTATGTTTTTTTTAACATCAAAAATATCCGTCACCACTTCTTGTGGTTTTTTTTTATCTTCAACGCGTATATTAAATGGATGCAATATTTGTCTTTCACCTTCAGTTTGTACACGCAGTAAAAAAAAAGGCTTATTATTTTTTTTACTTTTATAGGCCCACGGAATTACCTTGACCATTTGCAGAGTATCAGCTGCAGATAATGCAACACCCGGCATCAAACAAAAAATCAATAATAATCTATGCATAATTCTCGTAACACTCACTTAAATAGTCAGTTTTTCACATGCTCTTTACAATATTGCTCATTATTAAAAAGAAGCCAACTATGTGCTGCCCAACCTTTTTTCCTTATCTCTTCAGAGACATGTTTTGTCTCTCGTTGACCTGCTACTGCACGCAAATATTCAATATCATATATATTAGTAGTATCATTATGAAGTTTCAAAATATCTTCAGCACTGAATTCACTTATTCTTTTTTTTGCATAAAGCCTAAGCCGCTCTTTCCTTTCACAATCCCTTCTTTTTGCTAATTGCGCAGTGTCAAAGCTTAATTTGTATGTTTTAAATAATTTGCATAATGACTCACTCAAAATACATACCCTATTTTTCCGAACAAACCTATTTTCATTTGAATCGATAATTTTATAAAGCTTTTTTGCATATATCCATATTTTTTTGCCATCACGATCCTTATCACATGAATCCATTTCACTAGGTTCTTTATACTCTACATGGGGGAAAAACACTGCTGCGCCATCAACTTCAAAAGAGGTGTGTAATTTATGTTTTATATAATCCCTTGCACTATCAAGAAAAGCTAAACCATCACCTTCAACTGTACCCGTTAAAAATGCTGATCTTGTTGCTTCAACAAACAGATTTGACGCAGCATCTTTTAATGTCTGCTCCTGATATTTTTTACCCATAAACAGCTCAATTAATATGTTAAGCGTACGTTCATTACCAACATAAGCATTAAACAAAAAAACCGGTTTCCCTCTTTTATAAGTCCACGGCACCACGTGCACATTTTGTGGAGTGTCAGCTGCATATAAACCCATTGCTAAACTAATACACAACAATGAAACTATTTTTTTTATTATATTCACCATAAACATCCTTAAATATTATTCTGTTCTCATCATTGAAAGATCTTCCTCTTTACCTTTATCTGAACCGGATCTTTTTCTTTTTGAGCCTGAACTTATTGCAGCCTGCGGCATATCTACATCCGCACCTTCATCAACTATACCATGTTTTATCTGTATAATTTCTTTAACTAGATCCAGAAGATATTTTTCTTCATTAAACAACAAATCACTTGCATCAACATCAGAATCGTCATGCGAAACATCACTCATCTCACTGCCCGAATCATCAGACACAGCATCTTCTTCACTACAGAAATCTTCAGAGCTTAAACTATCAGACGTATCACTTTCTTTGCCACTTGAGCTATTAGAATCCAAATGACGATAACGCCACAACTCTTGAGTAAATTTATCCAAGGCATATTGCTTAAGCATGTCAAACCCAATTGGACTCACTAATGCTTGAACATCTTTATTCCCCAAAAGATCTTGCATCTGTTTGAAATCTTTCTTTTTCGCCAAGCGACCAAGAAAAACACGAGCGCTGCAAAATGCTATGCGTTCAAAATCACTCATAACAACTTTCTGCACAGGTGCATCATCATTATCTATATCAATGACATAACTTACATAATTAGAGCCTGAAAATAAACAAACCAGTTTACCCTCAGAATCAAAGTAAATACTATTAAAAAAGGAGTTCGAAACATTTATATCAAAAAATCTATAAACATCCTGAAAACACCCTTCTTCATTTTTTTTATATATAATAATACGATGTTTTTCTTCACCCGCTACTTTAATAGGCATAAGCATGGCTGCATATTGAGCACTATTATCGATTGTTATTCTAGCATACTCAGGATCACAGTCAGCGTGAACATCAAGACCCGTCTTGAACATATATTTATAGGTTCCGTTCATATCATAAACAAAAATATCACTCACCGTTGCACAATAAATGAGTACGTCATTTTTAGCAGAAGCAAGCGAATAAATATCCTTTAAGTAAATGTCTAACAAGTTTTCTTCATCTTCATCTTCGAGATTTTGTTCATTATAAATTTGTTCGTACTCTTTTTCCGGAAGTATATTGCTAAAACTTTTCCATGATTTCCCTGCAATGTCCCAATACGACACCTGACCATCATTGTTAAAGCTGATTAACCTATCAGTGCTATCTTGAATGTTAACATTAATTTCATATTTCAACTCCGGAAAAGAATGAACCATGACATTGCAAAGTGGTGCTTGTAGAGGCCAAGGTAATTGTTGCATAGTACCATGCAAATGATCAAAGTAACTCTCATAATCTAAAAACTTTTCTTTGAGAGTTGAAGTTGTAGCTTCAGCAATTTTTTTTATCGCTAATGTTCTTAAAGAAGGCGCAATCTTTTTATCTACTATAAGTTTAAATCCTAAACTTTTTGGATTATTCAATGTACAAAGCTCGGTTTCACTGTCTATTAAATGAGCATACTGATCAACCACTACACGACTAAACATCCGACTATAAGTATCATTATAATCATGTGTTCTCTGTAAAACATTTAGCAGATACTTATCGTGTAACAATACCTCTAAAAGAGACTCTGCCCTATTTCCTTTTTTACAACATTTTGTTGCCAATGCAACAAGATCATCATGCGTTTGCCCTGCATACAAAAATTGAGGTATAAAGTTAAAACAAGCTTGCTTATGTTGATCTATATACGACATCCTCAACATCTCACTACAATTTGACTCTGAAACGTCAAAAAAAACACCCGCTCGACCCTGAGAGCCAGGTATAAATAGTCTATACACACGTTCCTGATCAGGATCAGCTCCAAAACTGAAATGACTTGAACATAAAACAGATAAAAACAGTAGTAGAGTAAGACTTTTCATATTGAAACCTCCGAGAACTATAGCTAAATTAATATATTATAATTGTACTAAAGTTTCCATATTTGTCAATTAAAAAGGTACCTTAAAAGCTTCGATAAAGGTGTTTTTAAGCATTTTATTGCTGTTGTTATATTACTTATCATTATATTGAACCCCAACCTGAATAAGTGTACTCTCAAAGAAAAGAATGAAAAAAAAGGATAAAAACAGATGAAAAACCAATTAATATTAATCATACTCGGAGCATTTTACCCTACACTAGGACAAAGTTCATGCCAATGCTTGCAAAAGAAAATCGACATTATGGGCGAAAGTTTAAAAACATTCAGTGTAATTTGCCATCTGCTCAATAAAACCTATAAAGGTGAACAGGTTTTATTTGAAGCATATATCAGCCAGCTTGAAAGCATCATTAATGAACTACTTATAACCTCTGCTGATCACCAATCTCTTTCGCAAAAGTTATACATCATGAATGAACTCCTAAGACAAAATGAACAGTCTGAATTTGAAACATTTGTAAAAGAACTCGGTCATGAACTATGCATACAACCTGACAATGAAAATTAATAATAGATAATTGCTGATGCAAAAATCTCATTTATATTAAACGTGTTTCTACCGCCCAGAACATGGCGAGATCCAAACTCAAAAACAGTTTGTCCATCACCGGTCCATTGCACATTCCAACGAATCATATGTGCAATTTGATTGCTAATTTTCTCCAGCAAGTACGTATTAAATTTTGCTTTTGGACATACAACCGCTAACCTGTCCGAACCTTTATAGGTTCCTTCATAAAAAAGTCCTGCAGAAAAAGCCGATTGCATAATATTAAAAAATAGATTACCCGCAAGCACATCAACCTGTGTGCCATAATGAATACGGGTCGTTGAAGCAGCATCTGCAAACTCACGTTTTGTTGCATCAAAATCGTCAAAAGGCAAAACGATAAATGGCTGGAAACGTGGCGGAATTAATAGCTCCGATTTTTTATCTTTTTTTTGTGGAATACGCCGCTGTCCATGAAACGGCGCTGAAATAATCACATCTAAATAAAAACGTGGATTAAAATATTGATAACCGGTCCACATATGAATATCAATAAATGGCTTAAAACGAAAGGCGCCGGTTCCAAATTCAATTTCCCACAAAATATTACCGTTGCGAATTTCACCCGTAGGCAAAATACCAACCAAACCAAAACGAGCAATTTGCCACCAATCTGAATACCCGGCAAAATCTAAAATAGTCGCAACTGAAACATCACCAAGACCGGTACGCTTTTGATGGAGATTACATTCAATACATTTAGGAGCCAGAATACCATTAAAAATATAATCATTAAAATCAACATAATCACTAAAAAACTGAATGATATTATCTTCACCAGTAATATTATCCGGTCGCCCGCATGTAATTTGCCCATCAACACATTGTAATCTCAAATCACGTTCGATATGCCGAACAGGGACATAAAAACCGGTTGCTAATTTAACGCAATCATACATGACAAATGTAGAAAACAAGCTTAACTCACCATTGGTTTCCTGAAAAGATCCTTCAATCTTGAGCTTTGTATCAGCAGTACAAGCAATATACTGTTCACTTTGATCAGCTCCAAATGCTGGAGCGCTGCCCGGCAAGGTAAACTTTCCTTCATCGGCAAGCTTTGAGGCAAGAAAAATATTCTTAATTAGAATGTCCCTACCAAATACAAAATCAGGAATGGATACGTTTTGAGTTCGACAGCATGCATCTTGCATACGAGCTGAATCGGCCGAGAGATGTCGCACAATAAGTTGCGCCGTCAAAAAGTTATTAGGAACCAAGCGAGATGATCTATCACATAAACGCTTACATATGGGCACAGGATTCCATTGATCGCATGCATCAGCCAAAGACTTATGATTACTAAAAGAACTCAGTTTGTCATATTGCTCAGCGTCATTTATCGATAATGCATTATGCGCAATAAACAACAGAAATAAAAAATATATATGCTTCATACTACTATATTTAACCGGTTACAATTCTTCGCTTATTATTTTTATCAATAACAAATAATTTACCAAATTTATCATATCCCCAAAGATCCTCATTGTCGCCATACCATAAGTTATGGTCACTTTCACGCAATTGAAAAAAAGGTTCAATATGATCTGGTGAATGAGATGCATACCATACATCATCAACCTTCATAATAACGACATTCTTAGAACTGCTTAATTTTATACGATTAATCTCAAGAACCTCTTGAACAACATTAGTAATATGCTGCTGTGAACTCTGATCTGTTCCTGCAAATGTGTATGTAGTTATATACTCCAATACTTTATCTAAAGTGCTTATAGAAACTGTTTCAATGGCCGCATGAAATTCTTGATGAAACTCTTGGACAACATCATCAAGCGCATTTAATTTAGATTCAAAAACATTATAAGAAACATACACATGCTCATCAAGACAATCACACGATGACATCTGATTAAGCTCGTCAAGCTGTCCTTGTAATTGAGATAATTGCACCTGTAATATTTCTGTATAATGAGCGACATCATCAACCGCACTTAAAAAAAACGCATGTTGATCAGCAGCTATATTAAAATAGATACATAACGCTAATAAAATATGAACGCTTTTCATTATGGCTTCTCTCATGGATTTCCTTTTTTTACGTATGCCATGCAAACATTAAAAAACAATAATCCTAATCTTGAAAAAATGCAAAAAAGACTAAATTCATTGACCCTATTCATACGTATTTATTATATTTTTAAAGTTACCACACAGATCTATAACCCTTTTTTATAAAAAGAAAGAGCACTCATGAAGCATAACATTTTATGGGCCATATTATTTCCTATTGGAATATCATCCTACATTAAGATTAAAGCGGAAACGAAACCAGGAGATGAAATTTCAGCTCCTGATTGGTCAAAGAAAATCGAACTAATAATTGCTGCAAGTGCCGGGCTCAAAGAAAGCTTTGACCAAAGTAAAGCATTTTATCAAGAATGGCGAAACAATCTCGCAACTCCACCGGAAGAACTTGTTTTGCGCGTAAAGCAACGCAAAAAATTAATAAAGTGTATCCACACTCATTTTGCCGATAAGGACACATACATCAATGAACTGAATACTGCAATTCAAAATTTAGATAAAACTATTGATGAACTCAGTTCACACATTGCATTTCTTGAACTTGAAATCGCCGAAAAAAACAATCATATCAAAAATCTAGAAGAAGAAATAATAAAAGTTAATAAATCATATCAAGAGCTTATAGGCGAAGATGAAGAAAAAGCAAAAGCGCTTATGAACACGATTGCCCAACTTATGCAAGATTATCAAAAAACAGTTGCCGAAAGAGAATTGTTCCGAAACAACCTGGAGCAATACTACAAAATACTGCAGGAATACAACGCGGAAATCCGTATCGATTGGGATGAGCTTGAAAAATCTATATGCAAAAAAAATACCAAAAAATCGAATACAATCAAAGAAAAAAAAGAATAACCTCATAATAATTAAACATTATAACTACCATAAAATGGAAAACAACATGAAAAATAAAAATATATTAGCCGGACTCCTGTTTACCTTAAACATTGCTGCAATACAAGTACCTGATTGGTATCAACAAATGGACAATATCTTGAATAACTTAGAACAGTTTGGAGGCGAAGTTACTGAGCAAATAGCATTTATGGACGAATGGAACGAAAAACTTAAACCATGGTGCTCTGAACTTCGCAAAAGAGGTAATGAACGAAAAGCACTTTTTGCATGCATCAGAACAGAAGCACAAAATTATGATCGCACTATCAGCAACTTAGAAACCACGATAGCTAAAAAAAACAACAATATCATTGATACAAAAAAAAATATTGCTGCACTTGAGAATGAAATCGCAACACTCAACATAAAATTAGCACGTCTTGAAAATAAAATTGAAGAACTCAAAGCAGCATACGCAACACTTCTTGATCTCAATGAAGATAAAGCTGACGAACTCATTGCACAAATAAATACACTTAAAGAAGCCTATGATGATATGATTAAAAAACGCGATGTGTTACGCAAAACATTAGAATCATTCTATCAATGCGTTAAGGCTCATGACTATGAAGAAAATACTGATATGTTTGCATTTGCCAAAGAAATCGGTTGCGACATGGAAGGGAAAGAACCAAGATAATAAGCCAGCGACATAAACAAAACATCTAAATAAAAGAAGAGAGCCAAAATATCCTTGAGCTTTCTTCTTTTATATTTTCATTTTAAACAGATCTTTTCGATCATTAAGATAATTTTTATAACATTGTTCAACAGTATCAACATCAATTATATGTTGCTGAATATCTTCAATAGAATGCAAATCCTGCAATGCAACTGCATCCCCAACGTTAAATGGGCCAATTGCCGTACGTTCAAGCTCATATATCGTTGCACATGAATTACATTTTTGTGCAACATCATTAACCAATGAACGAATATAGGTGCCATGAGAAACATGCGCAAACAATGTCAGTTCAGGAAAATTAAAATGAATTAATTTCATATCGTACAGATCTACATTTTTTTGCTTTGTGCGTAAAATAAAATCTAAACTTTTATCCAAGCGTGTTGCCGACCGCGTTAAATCAGATAAACGCTCTCCTTTCCATTTCAGTGCAGAAAAAAGTGGTGGAATTTGATTATAGTTATCGCCAAAAGAACCTATTGATTGTTCAATTTGCTCAGCAGTTACTAACTTATCGCATGTTTTGACAAGCTCGCCGGTATAATCCAATGTATTGGTCAACTTGCCCAATGTGGCTTTTGTAACATACTGTTTGTCTAATTTCATAAGGTATTTAAAAAAACGAGTCGCCTCTCGTCCAATACCCACTATAAGCAGTCCTGTGGCAAATATATCCAATATGCCTGCATGGCCAATTTTTGTTTTTTTTGGCAATAGTTTTTGCAATTTATTAATGCAATCGCGAGAGGTAAGATTTTTTGGCTTATTAATTAATAAAAAACCAATAATATTATGTTCGTTTGACATAGCTAAATTAAAATATTATAGATCTTATGCTTACCCGCTTTGACAACCATACCTTTTTTCAAGACAATTTCAGCCTTAAAATCTTTAACAACTTCGCCATCGATTGAAACAGCTCTTTGTTCTATCAATCGTTTGCCATCAGACGTTGTTTTAATTGCATTAAGCTCTTTTAATAATTGTACAATCCAAATAGGGTTTGAAACATCCTTTGATAATGCAACTTCTTGCGCTGCTGTATGATCACGTTTTTGAAAAACATCTTCAAACTGTTTTCGTGCTTCATCAGCTTCTTGCATCGTCCAAAACTTTGCAACAATATCATGCGCCATCTGTTTTTTGAGTGCCATTGGATGCAAATTTCCTGCAGCAATACGTTCTTGTAATACGCTCAAATCTTCTTTTGTTACACCCAATAAAAGTTCAAAATAACGCCACATCAATTCATCTGAAATTGACATTAATTTACCAAATGCTTCGTTTGCCGGTTCGGCTAACCCAATTGCATTCCCCAATGATTTGGACATTTTATGCGTACCATCCAAACCTTCAAGCAATGGCATAGTAATGACTACTTGCGGTTCTTGATCAAACTGCTGTTGCAAATCACGACCTAACAATAAATTAAATGTTTGATCCGTTCCGCCAAGCTCAACATCCGCTTGCAATGCAACAGAATCATATGCTTGTAATAATGGATACATTAATTCATGAAAACCGATCGGTTGTTGTTCGCGCATGCGTTTTGCAAAATCTTCACGTTCAGTAATTTGCGCCAAAGTAATTTTGCCACACAATTTTAAAAAATCTGAACTATCAAGTTTATCTAACCATTCACTGTTATAACGCACGGTGGTTTTTTTTGGATCTAAAATTTTACCAACCTGTTCAAAATAGGTTTGCATGTTTTTTTTGATATCTTCTTTGCTTAAAGTTGGGCGCGTTTTTGATTTTCCTGATGGATCACCAATACGTGCAGTATAATCACCAATCAAAAAAATAACTTCATGGCCCAAATCTTGAAAGTCACGCATTTTTGCAAGCACAACAGCATGACCTAAATGTAAGTCTGGAGAAGTTGGATCGGCACCAAGTTTAATACGTAACGGTTTTTTTTTATTTAATTTGTTTTTTAATTCTTCAACCGGCAAAACTTGTACTGCGCCATGAGATAATTTTGCAATCTGTTTTTCAATATCCATAATTCACTTCCATTACACAAAAAAGTTTAAGATCATTGCAGACAGCATCAATGTGATATAACCAAACAACATTTGAATTTGTCTACCCAAAACCAACAAGAGTGTTAATGTTGCAACCAGCGAGCCCAATTGAATATACATGCCATATTCAGGATGTCGTTCAATTACTTGCATAAATATTAAATCTATTGAGGCTTGAATAAAACGTAACATTGCCAGGAAAATATTAATCCCCATTGCGCCTTGCAAAATAATTGCGAATGTTTTGCCCACTACGGCTGAACCCAAATAAAGTGCTTGCACAACATTCAATCCTGAGGCAAGAAGCATAATCGCTACGCCAATTAAAATATGTACAATCGTTGAAGAATAAAAAACAGCTAAAATTTTTGCTGTTCTGCGTGGTGCATAAATATTATACATATTCACCGGCACTTCACGCCCCCAACCAAATCCAGTCATTAAAAGCACTATCATACCAACAAAATCAACATGAACTAATGGATCTAAAGTTAAAAAACCTGCATGATCTGCAGTATAATCACCAGCTTTTTTTGCAATCCAGGCCTTTGCTGCTCCTGCAATAGTAACCGAAAAACCATAGGCCAAAAGAAGGGCCAGATACTTTTGTAAGTTGATAATAATGTCGTGTAACATGATACTCCATTGTTTTTTGATATAATCAGATCAGAATACTCATTGCTAAGTTTAGATGAGGCACACAGATTGGTCAAATTGAAAGAATCATTTATAAGAAGGATTTCACTCTCGACAAACAAATTCGGGCACAGTAGACTTACCCCATATTACAAGCAAACAAGTAAAAAGCTAAAAAAAAGACAAGGAGAATATGATGCCAAAACCAATCGGCTCATCTAAAACATTACCATTATTGTATCGTTTACTTCCCCCAGTTTTACTGTCAATTGTCACCGCAATTACCTATTGGCCATCGCTGCATTATGCATTTCAATTTGATGACATTGCAAATATTCAAAAGCATTTTTATATTCGTCATCACAATTTTTTAAGCTTATGCTTTTCCGGCCCACGATGGATTAGTTATTGGTTAAATGCTATTCACTATAGCATTGGCAAATTCGATCCCTTTTCATATCGAATGGGCAATCTAATGATTCACACAACAAATGGAGTTCTTCTGTTTTTTATTATCCTTTTTGCTCTCCTCCGAAGTAAAGGACAACATTTTTTTAAACGAAATGCATTAAGCATCGCAACGGTTACTTCAATGTTATTCTTACTGCATCCGGTGCAAACACAAACCGTATCATATGTGATTCAAGGGCAACTCGAAGGCCTAGCCTGCATGGCAATTTTATCAATGGTGTTAACATTCTTACACCTTTGTTATGCAAATACGTTTATCAAAAAATTATTACTTTCGATACTTTTATTTTGCATTGCCATTATTTCATGTTGCACCAAAGAAATCGCAATTATTTCCCCATTGCTTTTATTATTAGTCGATTGGTTTTTTGTTTCTCACGGATCATGGGAATCAATCAAAAAGCGCTGGTGGCTACATACCGGCGTGTTTGTTCTTATTGTAGGAATCTACCTATGGTTTTTAAAGCCATCATTTTTTACCAACATTCTTTGTTTAAATATGGAAGTAAAAAACAACATTGGCAATATCATCACTGAAAATCCACAAGCAAAAATTAGCACTTGGTCATTCTTTATTTCACAATTTAAAGTCATATTGCATTACCTTTGGATGTTCATTTGGCCATTTAACATCAGTGTTGAATATGACTGGGTATTGGCACGTGGTTTTTTTGCCCCCGACTGCTTTTTGCCCTTTTTGACACTTGTAATAATTGGGCTCACTATCTTTCGTATTTTATATACACATAAAACTCATGTCCTATGTTTTGGCGCATTATGGTTCTTTATGTGTATTGCACCACGATCAAGCATCATTCCATCACCGGAACTGTTGGTTGATTATAAGACTTATACCGCATCAATTGGATGGTTATTAATTTTGGCATGCGCTATTATTAAAGCAATCGAACTTATTGTATCCAGAACAAAACAGCATCAAAAGACATTGCAAACACGCCAAGCCCGCACTGTTATGGCATCACTCCTCATTGTGCCTCTCAGTCTGGCAACATGGCAACGCAACTCTGTATGGAGTTCAGGAACTGAATTTTGGATGAACATCATACAGAATGCTCCGCGCAAAGCTCGTGCATACAACAACTACGCTGTTGAACTTTCCCAAATATACAAGCGATATGAAGACGCAATCCCTTACTTTAAAAAAGCAACACAAATGGACAACACCTATCCTGATCCATGGAATAATGTTGCCGTGTGTTATTCGCATTTAAATCACCTTGATCAAGCAATTGAATCTCTCAAACAAGGGCTTCGCATCAACCCTTATTATCCTGAAGGATATAACAACTTAGCATCATTCTATTTGCGCAAAAAAGAGTATGATAAAGTTGAAAAATGCCTAAAAACTGCTTTACAATTACGCCCACATTATGGCAAAGCATATTTCAATATGGGTCGCATGTTTGCAGAAAAAAATGAAAACAAAAAGGCATTAGACTGTTTCAAAAAAGCATGTACCATTGCAGATCTTGATAATGAATTCGGCTACAAAACATATGCTCGTGCGGCATTTAATCAAAAAGAATTCAGCGATGCAATTTGGGCATATCATAAAGCTTTAGAATGCAATCCGTCCGATTCTGAAGTGATGTTCAGTTTGGCAAATGCATATTATCTTTCAAAACAGTTTGGCCAATCAGTTAATGTGTATAAACAGATTTTGGCACAGAGACCTAACGATATACGCGTTTGGTATAATTTAGGCGAATCTTATTTAATGCAAGAAAATCTCAAAGATGCTTTACATTGCTTTAAACGTATTGAGCCGGAATGGGAAAAACTGCCACAAATACGCATTCGCCTGGCAACATGCTATGAAAAAATGGGCGACGCACCTGCATCACTAAAAGAGCTACAAATATTAGCTGATAATAAACGAACATCTGCAAAAGTAAGAGTTCAAGCAAAACAACTCATTGGACAGCTACATGATCACTACGGACCTCAATTGACAACTGTAGCCTAATTACTTTCTGATTGTTGCGCGGATGCTGCTATCTGCGCACGTGAAAATAATTTTTTTGCTTTCAAATATATTTTTGATAAAGTCATTTTTTGGCACTCTTCGTCTTACTACCTGAAACTGAGGCCTTTTCTAAGGAAGCTGCCAATCCGTCTTCACCTCGATTACGAGCAAAATCAACTAATCCTTGCTCTCGTGCTCTTGTTGTATCAACACCATAATCTATCAACAGTTTAACCATTCCGCTATTTAGTCTTCTCACTGCTTGTTGCAACGGTGTCCCCAGAGATCGTGTACCTTTGTTCGGATCTGCACCATGTTGCAACAACATTCTAGCAGCTCGAATATCACCCCTGATCACTGCTTGCATAAGTATACTTCTTTCAGTAGGCATATAATCAGATGGCACTAATGCATTTGCCAAATCTTCATTCTTATCTAAAAGTTGTTCCATTTTTGTATATTTTTGGTCGTCGAATGCAATATATAATAGTTCTTCTTTCGATTTAAGCACATCACCGATAAACCTACCAATAGAAACAATCCAACTATCTTGTGGATAAGAAGTATCAGCAGCACGGAGATTGATTACTGATATTACAACTAAACAAATCAAATTCATTATTTTCATAAAAAGCCCTATTATCGTTTATCATTTTAGAAATAATTATCACTTACAATCAAGCGTACATAGATTAATTACAATTAGTCAACAAAAGATTGGTCGCAACACAAAAGATTGGTCGCCTTCAGGGCAATCGCGTGAATAACTTCGAATTTATAGGTGTTTTACAGGGAAGAAAGAAACCCGCATTTTTTTAGGTTTTTTATCAAAAATAGATCATTTTTTATTGAAAGTTGACTGATTTTATGATTTGAGATAGGGATATGCTATTCGATTCAATTTTCAAATTCACCTAAAAAAGGAACCTTTATGAATAGCATATCTCTTGAAAACGTACACCAAAACCCAAGATTTGCAAATTTAATAAGCTGTATTTTAGAAGTAGAAGACTTTCGATCAGATAGAAATAAGGTGTATAGCCTTGAATGCATCATAATATTGGCAATTTGTGCGTTGCTTGGTGGGGCAAACAATATTGTAGAAATTGCAAATTTTGGCAATGATCACAAAGAATGGTTTATGCCTTTATTTGGTTTAAAAGATCGTATGCCATCGCACGATACAATTAATGCAGCGTTAGGTTTAGTTCTTCCTCAACAATTAGAATTGTGGCTTACAATTTGGCTAGAAGGCGCTGATAATAATATAAATGATCACATTAAGATTGATGGTAAAGTTATACGAACTTATTCATCAGATGACCCTCTGTGTATTGTCCGTGGATGGATTGACAGATTGAAAGTGGTTGTAGGTTCAGTTAGGGTTGCAAAACATAGCAATGAGATTACCGCTATTCCAACGCTATTAGATAAACTCTGTCTAAAAGGCAAAATTGTAACAATTGACGCAATTGGTGCACAAAAAAACATTGTTTCAAAAATACGTGCCCATGGAACAGATTATTTGATTACACTGAAAGGTAACCAGCATCAATTTTATAAGGATGTAAAAGATTATTTAATCGATGTAAGCGAAAAAACGTTCGATGATATACCAGCTAATTATAGTTGGTCTGAAGATTGTGACCACGGGAGACGCGAAGTTCGTGAGTATTGGGCAACAGATGATATTGGATGGCTTGAACAAAAACCTGAATGGGCAGGATTGCGCAACATAGCTTTGGTCAAATCAACTGTGGTAAAAAAAGGGAAACAAGCAGTTGCCATGCGCTGCTATATTAGCAGCTTACCGCCGCATGCAGCCAGAATTCTGTGTCTGTCACGCGCACATTGGTCAATTGAGAACAAGCTGCATTGGCATCTTGATACAGCAATGGATGAGGACCGATCGACTATCCGAAAATTTAATACTCCAATGAACATGTCAGCTCTTCGATGCTTTAGTTTGTCAAAGTTGCACAAATCGCCGATCAATCGAAGCATTCAAGGCAAACGAAATATGATAACGACCAGCCAAAGCGCACTTTGGGAAACCCTTATAAACTAGGGCTTATTCACGCGATTGCCCTGGGTCGCCTTTGTATCAACGCATCACTTAAAAAACTCCGAATACTGGCTAACAATAAACGAACCTCTGCAAAAATGCGCGTACAAGCAAAACAGTTAATTGGACAATTGCATGATCATTATGGATCTCAATTAACCACTGTTGCTTAATTAATTTATTGTTGTGCAGATGCTGCTATCTGCGCAACATACTCATGAAATGCTTTTTGATAGTAACGCGTACCTTCATTGCCACACCTTAAAAACAGTTTTTTGTTATGCCAGTGAAACACCAAGATATCTTTTTCCTTTATCAATATTAGATCTTAACATGCACAAAAGGCAATACCTCAGCTTTGACCCTAATGAGTTTTAAAAGTACACTAACTTATATCTATTTTAGTGTGTAAATAAGGGAAAACATGGATAAACGGTACGAACACAAAACAAGCGAAGCTGAACTTCGCACTAAGTGGCAATCAGAACAAACCTATAAAAAAGAACACCATCCCGGACCTGTATGGTCAATTGATACACCACCCCCTACTGTTTCAGGCAATCTACACATCGGTCATATATTTTCCTACACACAAACTGATATTATTGCGCGCTATAAACGCATGAATGGTTTTTCCGTTTTTTATCCATTTGGGTTTGATGACAATGGCTTACCAACTGAACGATATGTTGAAAAAAAATGCAAAACCAGTGCGCATAAAATGGGACGTTCCGCATTTATTGACTTATGCCTTGAAGAAACAAAAGAAGCTGAGCAAGAGTTTAAAGATCTTTGGCAACGCATGGGCCTTTCGGTCGATTGGGATGCTTGTTATTCCACTATTTCAGAAAACACCCGGAAACTTTCACAGGCCTCGTTTATTGATTTAGTCAAAAAAGGTTATATTTATCGCAAACATGAACCTGCATTATATTGCACTACATGCCGTACTTCAGTTGCACAAGCAGAACTTGATGATGCATTAAAACCATCTATGTTTAATGATATTGTTTTCAAAGATGAAGATGGCAATGATCTAATTATCAGTACCACACGCCCTGAACTATTACCTTCATGTGTTGCCGTTTTTTATCATCCTGATGACAATCGATACAATGTGCTCAAAGGCAAACATGCAATAGTGCCAATATTTGGTAATAAAGTTCCGTTGCTTGCCGATGAAACTGTAGAGATAGAAAAAGGAACCGGTCTTGTTATGTGCTGCACCTTTGGTGATAAAACAGATATTCTATGGTTCAAAAATCACAATTTACCCTACAAACAATCGATCGGCTTTGATGGAAAGTTCACTGATGAAACCGGTATTTTAGCCGGATTAAAAGTTCCTGATGCACGCGCAAAAATAATACTAGAATTACAAAACAAAAACTTATTGCTCAAACAAAAACCTATTGAGCACAATGTAAGTGTTCATGAACGATGCAAAAAAGAGATTGAATACGTTACATTAGCCCAATGGTTTTTGAACATTTTAGAACATAAAAATGCTTTCATTAAACTGGCCGATAAGATCAATTGGTATCCATCATTTATGAAAGCACGCTATATCGATTGGGTGAAAAATTTAGGATGGGATTGGTGCTTGTCTCGCCAACGTTTTTATGGCATTCCATTTCCGGTATGGCACGTTGAAGGTACTGATCAATTTTTATTACCACCGGCAGATGCATTACCGGTAGATCCTCAAGAAACTGAATATCCCGGCAACATTCCTGCTGAGTTTAAAGGTAAAAAATTGATTGCCGATACTGATGTTATGGATACTTGGAATACCTCTTCCATTACACCGTATATTTGTTATCAACTATTTACCAACAACGAAGTTAATTTTGATGACCCTAAAATTAATGGGTTTATTCCTATGAGCATGCGGCCACAAGCGCATGACATTATCCGTACATGGGCGTTTTATACCATCGTCAAAACCTGGATGCACAACAAACAGATCCCTTGGGAAAACATTGTTATTTCCGGACACGTACTTGCTGACAGTAAAGAAAAACTTTCTAAATCAAAAAATCAAAAAGCAACAAGTCCTGAACATTTATTGAGTCAGTATTCTGCCGATGTCATTCGTTATTGGACTGCCTCAGGAAATTTAGGACATGATGTTGCGTTTTCAGAAAATCAATTAAAAATTGGCGGCAAACTAGTTACTAAGCTTTGGAACGCATTCAGATTCACCAAAGAGCATATCAATGCAGCTCAAATAAAAGAAGCACCACAAAAATTTGGTTTAATCAACCAATGGCTGCTCAATGAAGCTTCTGCAACATTTGCAATCTATCATAATTATTTAGAAAAAAATGAATTTGGCCTTGCGCTCAATGCAGCCGAATCATTTTTCTGGCACATCTTTTGTGACAACTATTTAGAGTTAATTAAGGATCAACTGTTTAATCCTGACAACTACGATCATGAAGAACTTTTTGCAACACGCTGGACATTATATCATGTCGGCTTGCGCATCTTGCAACTATATGCACCTTATTTACCATTTGTTACAGAAGAAATTTATACATTAATCTACAAAGATTCAGTTGGGATTGACTCAATTCATAAAACAAAGTTTGCTGATATACAAACTGTCTATGCATTTACTAACGAAGCTGTCACTATGCAATTGGTACTACAAGTAATTGGTGCTGTGCGTAAAATCAAAACAACTCAGCAACTTTCATTAAAACAAGAACTGGAAACATTAACTATTTTTGCTGACGATGAAACATTACATAAACTTAAAACCCAAGATGCACTTATTAAAGGCGCAACAAAATCATTAAGTTTAGATTATAGCAGTAACAAACGTGATGAGAATGAATTAAAACAAATTAATGAGTTATGGCATGGATTCGTGGTGTGTGAATAAGTTATAATAAAAGGAATACCCTTCGATACTTCGCTATCGCTCAACTCAGGGAGAAATTAATATATTGTATCTTTCAATATTGTTAACCTCTGTCCTATAAGCAAAGATATAATACATGACTATTTAGATCATACAATTGATTACAAAGGCTATCAACACTCACTTAAAAAACAAAAAATTAGATCATTTCTCCCTAAGTTGAGCGATAAAACTAGATCATTTCTCCCTGAGTTGAGCGATAGCGAAGTATCGAAGGGTATTCCGATATAAATATTACAGTAAAAACAGATGAAAAAATATGAATAAATCCTGCTTTGTATATATTTTAGAATGTAAAGATGGCTCCTATTATACAGGCCAGACTTGGGATCTCAAGCGAAGATTAAGTGAACATCAGCAAGGAGCAATCATAGATTGCTATACATTCACACGTCGACCGGTAAAGTTAGTTTTTTATGAAGAGTTTCCTTCAAAAGATTCTGCGCTAGCAATGGAACACCAAATAAAAAAGTGGTCCAGAAAGAAAAAAGAGGCTTTAATTAAAAGAAATTGGCAATTACTACCACAACTTTCAAAGAAAAAATTTAAAAAACAGTAAGTAAAAATATAATCGGAATACCCTTCGATACTTCGCTGCGCTCAACTCAGGGAGAAATTAATATATTGTATCTTTCAATATTGTTAACCTCTGTCCTATAAGCAAAGATATAATACATGACTATTTAGATCATACAATTGATTACAAAGGCTATCAACACTCACTTAAAAAACAAAAAATTAGATCATTTCTCCCTAAGTTGAGCGATAAAACTAGATCATTTCTCCCTGAGTTGAGCGATAGCAAAGTATCGAAGGGTATTCCGAATAAAACATATCCAGGTTTTTATTCATTTGCCGGATTAATCATAACTTCAGCTGATTGAACAACAGGTCGGCCTTCAACCTTATAAAAGATAGTACATACGGAAAACTTAAAATCTTGTTCTTCCAATAACAAAGGTTTTATTATTTTCCATGTTTGCAGCGAAACTGTTCCTTGCTCAGCGCCGGCTTCACGCATTGTTTGATATTGAACAAAAAGTTCATGTGCTTTTGAATCATTACTTGCATTAACAGACAATGCCGTACATAAAAAAAGAGCATAAAGGAATAGTTGTTTCATGAAAAACCTATTTGTTTTTTTTAATTAACATTTATACTAAAGTACTATAATCATGAGGATATTATATGATTCTTATTAAAAATGAACAAACATTCCCCGTAGACATTAAAGCATTAGAACAGCACACAAAAATAGCATTAGATGCATTAGATTATGCAGACTTTGATATAAACATTGTTTTGGTCACACCGGAAGCAATGCAAAAATACAATAATGATTTCCGTGATAGAGATAGAGTAACCGATATCTTGTCTTTTCCATTTCATCTTATTGCAGCGGGAGCTCGCATTGAACCGGAAACTGAAGATGACAAAAATTTAGGAGATATCATTATATGCCCGCAATATGTAAACGATGATCTTGATCGTTGGCAAATGTCATTTGACAATCGCATGGACATGTTGCTCGTGCATGGCATCTGCCATTTGCTTGGTTACGATCACATTGAAGATAAAGATTATGAAGTCATGAAAAAAAAAGAAGCATCTCTTTTGAAAATGCTTCAATAAACTTATTATGAAATAGAGCGATGAGAAGACAAAAGACTCATCTCTCTTTTCAACTACAATATATCAATTGCCACTTATAAAAATTAAAGATCCTCTTCTATCTCACGCAATAAATCAGAAAAATCATCTGCTTCTTCTTTTCTCAATGCTGCCCATTGTGACTTTGGCTTATACGCATCTACATTCTCTTGTGGCTCCCACGTATCATCAGCATGTTTTTTTATCCAATCAATAACTTCATTAATTGCCTCTTTTTGTACTTCAGCTGCAAATAACTGAAACACGCCATGCATCGAATACCAAATAGCTGACGCAACTAAATGTGCCGTTTCATCATCAATACATGCAATCTCTTGACGCATACGAAATACAGCCTTTAAAAAAGATGTATATGCACATAACATATCATTTCTTTCTTGCTCATTTGTCGGCTCTAATACCATCTCTTGTGAATCATCTTGTAATGCTTCTAATCGAGGAGCAAAACTTTCAATTTTTTGTGAACAATAGGTCAACATCGCACCATAATCAAATGTATCACCTTGATAATGACATGATGGTAGTTCATTTTTTTGAGTTAATATAGAAATTGGAGCTGATGCAAGCAATGCAAATAATAAAAATGTACGCATAATAATCCTGATAAAAAATGTGAATAAAATATGCATGTCATCATAAGGTATATTTTTCGGTTTGACAAATGGCCAGCTATGATACACTCTTTTTTTAAAAAAAATTACTGCTATACTACAAAACACATATGTTAACTTTCAAAAAGGATTTTTCATGAAAAAAATATTATTATGTATCTTGTTAAGTAACTGTTCATTTCTATTTGGTGCTGATGCTTCAGGCATCCCCACAGGTCCTTCTGTGAACCCAAGTACAGACGGCAATGCGCCTGAAGAAGCCTCATCTAACGCAAACTCTTATTTTGATGCTAACTTTGATGCGCGAGACCAATTACCAAATGAAAAAATTAATTTCACATTTTCTCCAGTTACCGTAAAACAACCAAAACCAGAGCTCCCCTTAGGTCAACAAATTTCAATAGAGTTTGGCATGACTGCAGGGCGCCAATTTGTCGGAACTTTTGCAGCTCGATGTGGAGACAAAGCAGCAGAAACCTTTATCAATGCTCTTTTTGGCAATGACGAACAAGCTATGCAAAAAGTTGTTGCTGAATTACAAATCCGTAAGGCAAATCTACAAATGCAAGAGCAAGAACAACAACTAAAGCTCATCACCGAATTAAGCGAATTAATTTCCACAGTACGTACACTCAATGAAAAAGCTACATCTGAAAAATTAACTGAACAAGAAGCTAGACAACTTCAAGATGCCAAACAAAGCTTACAATTACTTCAAACAGTAATACAACAAGCACAAAATTAAAAAAGCATCATAAAAAAAAGAGGCTCGCAACTGCGAGCCTCTTTTTTTTATACAAAATTTTATCCAAATTTATAATTTGAGTTCTTGTGGTCGGCGTATCGCCAAAATAGCAATACCGATTAAATTTGGAATCGCAACCAAAGCAATTAAAATGTCCATAATCACCCATGCAAGTTCAACATGCAACATTGAACCAACGAATGTCATAATGACCGTAAACCAAACATACCAATTAACATATTTAAAGTTGGTAATTGATGCAAATGTTTGTCGACCATTAAAACTATTACCGATTACTGTGGTAATTACAAACAATGAAATACTTACTAATAACACGAACTGCCCAAGCGCCGGCGCACTAACCTTGAATGCTTCATAAATCAATGTTGAACGAAATACGCCTTGTTCCCAAACGCCGGTTACCAATACAATTAACCCAGAAATTAAAGCGAGTAATGCATCTGCTGCCATAGAAAACATCGCCAACACACCTTGATCAGCCGGTTTTTGTGTATCTGCCATTGCATGAGCAATTGATGAAGTTCCCAAACCGGCTTCGGTAATAAATACACCTCTGTAAAGGCCACATTTCATTGCTTGCAAAACAGTCGCGCCCAAAAATCCACCTATTGGAGCGGCCGGAGTTAAAATACATTGAGTTATACTCGCAACAGCTAGTTGTAAAGCAACTATGTCTTGAAACAAAATTAACAATGCAAACGATATATAAAAGAAAAACATTATCGGCACCAATTTACTGGCAACTTCTCCCACACGCTGTGCGCCACCAACAAGAACGTAGAGCGTAATTGCAGCCAATGCAACACCGGTTACCCATTCAGGAATGCCATCTTGCGCATACATTGCAGCCAATGTATTTGATTGTACCATCGACCAACCAATAAACAAAACAGCCATTACATACATAAACCAATTAGCAAAAAAAATACTTACATGTTTTAGGTATTGCATTGGGCCACCAATTATATGACCATTTTCAGTTTTTATGCGTGTAGACATGGCAAACACAACTTCAGTAAACTTGGTAACCGAACCCAGAAAAATATAAAGGAGCAACCAAAACATTGCACCGGGACCACCGGCAAAAATTGCCACCGTTGGGCCCACTAAATTTCCAATACCAATAGTCGTGGACATTGCAGTAAACAACGCATGAAAAGTATCAATTGTTTTAACATCGCCCTCTTTGTTTTGCACTTTTTTACGCGAAATTCCACCTTTGATCAAATCGATAAACTTTGGCATCGCACGAACCTGTATAAAACGTGTCTTAATAGTTAAAAACAGCCCGACCACAAAAAACAAAACCGCAACAGGAAAATCTAAAAAATTTTTTACTAAAACTAATGAAGTAAGTAAATTCATATAAACTCCGTGAATTAAAATAACAATGATGAAAAAAAAATAATTTCTTTTACTTTATCTAACTTTATTATTCCTCATTATAGGTTAATTTTTTATAACTTCATGCATAATCAAACAAGTTTACCACAAAAAACATCGAAAGGATTATGTCCTCTTGGCCAAAAACGAAAGAGCCTGCCTAACCAATTTATCAAACGGAACTTGTGCTCCTTTATTTTGTCTTTGCAACCAATTCATTGCAGCATCAATTTCATTTCGTGAGTAATTAAGAGAATGCAATACCTCAGAAACATTATGAATGTCTGAAATATGCTCTGCACCTTCAAACTGAACTCCTGATTTGAGTAATTTTGCAACTTTGTGTTTTAGTTGCACAACCATTTGCTCCGCTTTTTTTGCACCAATACCACTAATTTTACTCAGCATTTTATCATCCGCCTGTTGCACCGCTTGCACAAATGCAGCACCACCAAGCTGTGCTAATGCTGCCATTGCAATTTTTGGACCAACACCTGAACAACTGGTAATCAATAAAAATACTGTTTTATCTAATTCTGTTGCAAAACCATAAAGACTCGGCCCCTGCTCTTGATTCCAATGCATATATAAAAATAAGTCTACTTCTTGCCCAATGGCAACATGCATAGTAGATGGTATTGAAACGCCAAAACCTAGCGGGCCGACACTTACGGTAATATGTGACTCATTTTGTGCAGTAACTTTCCCTGAAATACTGTCAATCATTTTTTACCTTTCATTTTGGGGCTGTAAGCGGTTTGTACAAGCATTCTAAATTAAAATTGAAAGACAAACTTATATATACCGATAACGTTTGTCTTATTACATGAGCCATATTAAAGGTGATATTATCAGAAATAGCAAATTCTACAATGTAAACGATATCAAGACCTTTCTATCGGTATTTTACAAATAACAGGCATTTAAACCTTTTTAGCATAAAATATGCACAAAACATTTGACAAAATGTCCACGAATGGTACATTTTTTACTGATTATACCGTTAATGCGGAAATAGCTCAGCTGGTAGAGCGTTGCCTTGCCAAGGCAAAGGTCGCGGGTTCGAATCCCGTTTTCCGCTCCATTTATTCATTCATATTCATGTTCTTGATTTATTTGCAGGCAAGGCAAGCGTCTTTTTTGTTTCAAACTAATTCATTTATTTTTTCTAAAAATGCGCCCTCTGCAAAAAAAAGTAAGAACAAATTTGCTTTAAGAGGTCATTTTTTATGAAATCAATCGTTCAAGAAGCTTCATCAGTAGTAAAAGCTATCGATTGCGCATGGAAACGTGCAGAACAACCGGCTGAATTCTCGGTTCGTATTCACGAACACCCTAAAAAAAATATGTTTGGCTTCACTACTAAATCTGCAAAAATTGCACTTTTTTATGGAGAAGAAAAACCAAGAAGTCGCAACTCAAAGCCGACAGCAAGACCTTTACGCCAAAAAAAGACTGCTGAAGCATCCAAACCAACACCGGCACCTGAAAAAAGCAAAGCTCCTGTGGCTGCTCGTACACGAAAAATTGAATCTACTGATCCATGGAATGAGGAAATGGTTGCCTATGCTCAAAAATGGCTTGAAGACTTGCTCAATGCATTGCAAATTAAACATGCTCAATTTAATGTAGAACCTCAACGTTATCATCTAAAGGTAACTTTCACAAAGCCTGTATTTCCTGAAGATGAAAAAAATCGCACTTTATTCCGTAATTGCGCACATTTAATGTTACAATCAGCACGTAATAACTTCAAACGACCATTAAAAGGTTTTAAAGTAGTATTAACGACTGGTAGTTAACCAAAATAAATGGAAGGTTATGATACAAAGTCCTGAACTACAAACTATTATTGCACAATGCACACCACGCGGAAGCGGCGCTATTGCATTGCTTCGTTTGTCCGGACCTCATGCATTAGATATTGCGACACGATTGAGCCGCTTGCCAAATAAAAAACTCATTAATGAGGTCCCAACACACACTATTCATGCCGGACATGTTATCGACCAAAACAACAATGCTATCGATTATGCAATGTTTTTGGTTATGCATGGCCCACGCACATTTACCGGTGAGAATGTCGTTGAGATAACAACTCACAATAATCAATTTATTATTCAAGACATTATCGAGATTGCCATCAAACATGGTGCACGTTTAGCTCGTGAAGGCGAATTTTGTAAGCGTGCAGTTATGAACAACAAAATGGACTTAGTGCAAGCAGAAGCAATTAACGAGCTCATACACGCAAATACTCAGATGGCCCTCAAGCAATCGCTTGCACAAGTTGAAGGAAGTTTTTCACAATGGATTGTAGAAATTGAACAAGACCTTCTCAAAGCTCTTGCATTCTGCCAAGCAAGCTTTGAATTTATTGATGAAGAAGATATGGAATTTGGCGATGCAATCAAAAACATCATAACCAACAGATGCAAAACAATTGAACAGTTAAAAATAACATTTGACCAACAACAACGCATCCGCCAAGGAATCCGTATCGCCATTATCGGTTCGGTTAATGCAGGGAAATCTTCATTATTTAATGCATTATTACAAAAAGACCGTGCAATTGTCACTCACATCGCCGGCACAACACGAGATGTTATTGAAGCAGGCATGTATAAACAACAAAATTATTGGACATTGATCGATACTGCAGGCTTACGCAATACTGATGATATTATTGAACAAAAAGGAATCGAGCGGTCACTCAAAGAAGCACATCTTGCTGATATTATTTTATTAGTAGTTGATAGCTCTCGCCAAATGAACGTACAAGAAAAAGAGGTTTATCAAGAGATAGCAGAACAACATCCTGATAAAATCATTACCATCTTTAATAAATCTGACTTACCTAAAAAAACAGACTTTCAATCTGCTCAAGCTATTACTATTACAACGCATGGCACACAAGAAAATATCGACAAAGTAGAATCTGCTATCGAACAAAAAATTGAACTTTTACTCAGCGCAATTGAATCACCCTTCCTACTTAACAAAAGGCAATTCAATCTCTTGCTCGCACTTGAACAAAAACTAAAAAATACATTACCATTATTTGGCGATAATATTGCCTACGAATTGGTATCCATTCATTTACAAGACGCAATCTCTGACCTAAGCGAACTGACCGGCAAAACAATTAGCGAATCTGCAATGGATAAGGTTTTTAGAGAATTTTGTGTAGGCAAATAGCTTATAACTATCTTCTCTGCACAAAATTTAAAAAATATTTTTTATATAAAACCGATAAGGAAAAACTTTAACTAGTGGATCCCTGCCTGCGCCTATGCATTACCCACATTTTATCCTTTAAAAAACATATTTTTTTGTTTTAGGCTTTCCATGGCGCCATTTCCCTCATCCTGTCATTCCCAGCCGTCGCTAAAGCTAAGGCGGGCAGGCTGCGAAGGCAGGAATCCATAAAAAGCTTGTACAATTAAATAGCATAGGCATTGTAGGGCTTATGAGGAAAATTACAGGGAATCTAAAATAATATTTTTTAATGAATTTATTTCATTTATTGTGGATTCCTGCCTTCGCAGGAATGACAGGGGTGAGAAACTTTGTTATTTTGTGTGATAATTATTTTGAAAGTAACTTTTACTAAAATAAGCTTGAAAATTAAACTTGTTTAAAATAATTACTTAAAATAATGCGAGTTCGAAAACACAAAAATGCCTGAAATAAAGCAATATTATGATCAGAAATATACGTAATAAATGTACTCAATTTGAATAATAAATCCTTTTGTCATTCCCGGCTTGAACAAGAATCTCGGTATTTGCCGCAAGGACAAAATCCTAATAGCCACGCGGGTTACACAAGATTTTTTAATGGAAAAGTTTATCAAAGTTATAGCCGGTAGCAGCAAAGGAGGCCAAAGCAAAATTTTTATAATTTTGCGTGTGTCGACTTTTTGCGCGAGAAATAGGATATAATTTAAATATTTTTTATATAAATCCGATAGCGGATATGGAAGCCTAAGGTCGAATGTAAATGAGAACGTGAGCTGACAGTCCGAAGGACGTTTTTATCCGCGATAAGGGGATTCAAAAAAAGGACCCCTTTTTTTGCCTGGAGTCCAGAGGTTGTGGCCCGTCTTCGTTAAAACTTCGCTGGGCACGGCAAGACCCTTCTAGATTTCATCCTGCCTGCACGCCGAAACTTTAGTGTAGGCTGTGAGTGCTCAACGTAGTTGAGTGTATCGAAGGACAACCTTTGGGCCATGCCTGTCAGGCAAAGCTTTATGCGACGACTGATCCGGCGAGGACAATAAATAACTTTAAATAAAAAAAAATAAAAAAACTTAAGATCATGATACTTCGACAGGCTCAGCATGAACAATAGAAAAAAATGTGACAACTTTTTAAAAAAAAAGAGACTCCACCAAAAATAGTAAAGCCTCTTTTTTTTTAAACAATTTTAAAGGTTTTTTTTGAAAAAAACCGAACCTAAGCGTATATAACTCTCATTTCACAACGACGATTCGGTGCTTGTGCAACGCGATCACCGGTTACTTCAACGCCATCAATAATTGCAGGAACTTCTTGTCCGCGACCTACAACTTTAATGCAATCTGCAGGAATACCAGCTTCTACACACTTTTCATATACAGCTTTTGCACGTGATTCTGATTTTGCCATATTATATGCAGGACGACCGGCTGAATGACATGCATGCCCTTCAATAACTATTGTTGCCGGATAATCTGAATCATCATTCAAACGAGATTTTGCAAGTTCAATGTTATGTACAAGTGCGTCAGCTTGATCTTCTCTTACATTATCCCCATCGAAACTAAAGCATACATTTTTAAAGCCATCAGCATTTTCAGTATCTTCTACCCATACAAAATCATGTAAATCACATGACACACCATCAACTTCAACTTCTGTTGCTACATCAAATTCTTCTAACCCTTCATCAAACATACTATGAAATTGTACATCTGAAACAGGCACGTCAACTTCGCTGCATGGATCACAATCATTACACTGTTTTTCACATCCAGACAAAGCTAGCAATAAGGCCAAACTCAACAAGGTAAATTTATTGTTTAACATTTTTCCCCTTCTTTTTTTTAAAAAATATACAATCGATCCACTTTAAATGGGACTTTAACATACTTTTTTGTTATTTTCTACTCATTAGTAATTAGATGCGCTATATTATAGTATAAAGGCTACTTTTTGAAGCATTTTTTTATCCGCCACCCGACAAAACACTGGAATAGTTAAAATATGAAAAAAATATTAATAAATAAAGCCCCATGGCAAACACGTATCGCAGTAACACACGATAATCGTGCACAAAACATTTACTTCTCAGCACCTTTAACTACCCATCTGGAACGTAGTTACTTTAAGGGCCGCATAACAAAGATTCTTCCCGGTATTCAAACAGCATTTGTTGATATCGGACAAGAAAAAGCCGGTTTTTTGCATATTTCTGAAATTGATCGTGATTTAGCCATTGAGAAAATAAGTAAAATAACTCAGCTTGATGACGATGCGCCTAAAAAACCTAAACGTGAAAAACTGGATATCGCCAAAATATTCAATGAAGGCGATGACGTTTTAGTACAAGTAAACAAAGAGCCTGTATATCAAAAAGGTGCAAAATTAACTACCTGTTTCACCTTACCCGGCAGATTTGTTGTGCTTATGCCAAACATTCCGCGCATTGGTGTATCAAAAAAAATCGAAGATCGTGACGAACGTTATCGTCTTAAAGAATTGGTCAGTGCAAAACTACCGGAAAATATGGGTGCCATTATTCGTACATCAGCTGACAGCACTGATCAAAAAGAAATTTACAAAGACATCAACTACCTTCTTGCAACTTGGGAAACTATTCAAAATAATTTCAAAGCAGCTGAACCTGCTGCAAAAATACATGAAGATTTAGAACTGACATTACAAATTGTTCGCGACCACCTCGATGACGATGTTGAAGCAGTTATTACTGACGACAGAGACAATCAACAACAAATTTGCAAATTTGTAAAAAAAATGGCACCGGAATTTGTTGATCGTATCCGTTATTATAACAATCCAATTAATATTTTTGATTTTTATGGCATTCAAGATCAAATTCATGACACGCTCAAGAAAAAAGCTCACCTCAAATCCGGTGGATCTCTAATTATTGAAACCACAGAAGCTATGACAGTCGTCGATGTCAACACCGGTAGATTTGTCGGAAAAACAAATCTAGAAGATACTATCTTAAAAACAAATCTGGAAGCTGCCGAAGAAGTTGTTCGTCAACTTCGTTTACGTAATATTGGCGGACTCATTGTCATCGACTTTATCGATATGGCAACATCTGCTAATCGCCATAAATTAATGCGACATTTTGATAAAATGCTCAAAGAAAAGGACCGCTTTCAATCAGTCGTGTTGAAAGTTTCTGAATTTGGACTTGTTCAAATGACACGCAAACGTTCAGGCAAAACATTACAACAACTGCTTACTAATGATTGCCCAACCTGCCGTGGCAGTGGACATGTTAAATCAATTGAAACTGAATGCTTTGAAATTTTACGCAATGTCGAAACTGCAGCACTGGATCTGCAACCGGATGCTGAACTATTAGTCTATCTCAATCCTGAAATGTTTGCTTATGTAACACAAGAACAATACAACTCACTCTTGGCATTAGAAAAAATGTTTCAAGGGAAAATTATTGTTGAAAGCACTCCTGGACTACATCGTTATGAGTATAAAATTGAAAAAAAATGATGCCCATTGCAGCAAAAGGCACATTTGGTAAACTAATAAACATACATATAGAATCTAATATGCTTTTTGCCAAGGAATTCACGTGTCCAAAAAACAACCTTCTATTTTAGATCATTATCCAGATTATGCATTGAATATCGGTATAGAGGTCCATGTACAACTCGATACCAACAGCAAAATCTTCTGCCCAAGTAACAACAAACAATGCAAAAGCCCTAATGAATGCATTTGTAATATATGCGCCGGATATCCGGGAGTTTTGCCTGTACTCAATAAAAAAGTGGTTGATTTTGGTATTTTAGCAGGACTTGCAACGAACTGCACCATTAATAATATTTCATCATTTGCTCGCAAACATTACTTTTATCCTGACTTGCCAAAGGGGTACCAAATTACCCAAGATAAAGATCCAATTTGCTCTGAAGGCTTTGTTCCT
Organism: Candidatus Dependentiae bacterium; assembly: GCA_040878395.1. NCBI lineage: Bacteria > Candidatus Babelota bacterium. The sequence goes on from JBBDMI010000010.1 coordinate 86,272, forward strand.
ATTCGGTTGGAAGATGGCTCAACAAAAAACATTCGTTTAATTCGTATTCATATGGAAGAAGATGCAGGAAAAAATATTCATGCATCAGGAACCAATGAAAGTTTCGTCGATTTAAATCGTGCCGGAACACCCTTGCTAGAGATTGTTACCTATCCTGATATTGAAAGTACCTATGAAGCGAAAGCGTATCTAAAAACATTGCATCAAATTGTTACCTATTTAGGCATCTGTACCGGAAACATGGAAGAAGGTGCATTTCGTGCAGACACCAATATTTCTGTGCGCAAAAAAGATGCAAAAGAACTTGGTACACGTTGCGAGATGAAAAATATTAATTCATTTAAATTCATTGGCGATGCAATTGAGCATGAAATCGAACGCCATATTGACATTCTTGAATCCGGCGGAAGCATCAAACAAGAAACTCGCTTATGGGATACCCATAAAAAAATAACCAAACCGATGCGCTCAAAAGAAGAAGCGGCTGATTACCGTTATTTCCCTGAGCCTGATTTACCGCTCATTGAGATCAACGAAGAATGGATCTCTCGCATAAAAAAAATCATGCCTGAGCTACCAAAAGCAAAATTTGACCGCTTGGTAAACGAAGTCAAACTAACGCCTTACGAAGCTGAAATCCTGGTTGATAATAAAGAAATAGCTGACTACTTTGAGCAAGCACGCGAACTAACCAAAAGCAAACAACTGATCAACTGGATATTGCGTGATTTAATGGGGCACCTAAAAGAGCATAAGATCGATGTTCATGTATGCAAAGTAACTCCGGCGTTAATGGCAGAACTTCTTGAACTTCAAGAAAAAGGAACCATCAATGCTGCTGCTGCAAAAGAAGTATTTGAAATCGTTGCTCAAACCGGTCAAAAGCCTGCTGATGTGGTCAAAGAAAAAGGATTAGAGCAAATCGGTTCACCTGAAGAGCTTGAAGCAATTGTCAAAGAAATTGTCGATGCTCACCCGGATCAAGTTGCACAACTTAAATCAGGAAAAGATCGCATGTTCGGATTTTTTGTTGGCCAAGCAATGAAAAAAACAGAAGGCAAAGGCAATCCAAAAATCATTCAAGAATTGCTTAAAAAACATTTGAGCTAAATCATGTTAAAAATGTTATTTTGTCATCAAGAATGTTGTTATCACACTCTGCTGAAAGAACAACTGAACATACTTGATGACAAAATGACATCCTATTTCTTCTATTTAAGCTATAACACAATCACTCGACATGCTTCCGCAAAAACAATACTAAAAAAAGCTAAGGATAATTAATGAATAAGATAGTTTTTATGAGTCTATGTGCACTGACAGTGATACAGATCAAAGCGGCTGATGTTTACAAAAGAATAAGAGCCAAACCAAGGTCTCAATCTGCTATAAAAAGATCAACCGAGCCAACTCAAGCACCTGTCTCTACGGGAATTGATCGTTCTCCAAATATACGGAAAATTTTGCAAGACGATCCTGACGTAATCAAACGTGCTGTCATGGAGTATAAAAAAAGTCTTCAAGCGCAAAAACGAAAAAGTCTCTAATTTACCACCTAAAATCTTTTGAATATATATAAAACATGCTTGCCAAGGTGGTTAATGCTGCACCACTGACAATCGCTTTTTTGGTGACACTCCAATAAACTCGTTTGCGGTCATTAAAACCGATCGAAACGGTTGAACTACATTTTTTAATTTTTTCAGTATCTTCAATATGTTTGGCAAAAACATCACGCAGCCGTAACTCTTTATAAGAACGTATTTCGCGTCTTACTGATGACACATCTTGATAATGCATAGCATTGAGCATCTGCTTTATATTTTCAATGTGATAAGCACCGGCACACATAATTATGGTTTTCTTTGGATTTTCTTTTGTTTTTTCGATAAAATCTTGCATCATCAATATATCAAGCATTAAACAAAGTCGCAGGTCGATGTCACTCAAGCCTATACTACTCTCGTCATAGGGAATCGGATTTATTGCGCTGAGCAAAATATCTTTTTCAATAAATGCATATATTTGTGACATTACCTTTTGTAAGCAGACACGATGCTCTTGGGATAAGATATCTTTTGTTTGTTGCCAAATACTGCCAACTAAATGATCAATCAAATCATAATATATATTCATAGGCAAAAAAGAATAATCACCCAATCCGCCACCATGGCGAAACTCAACATTGGTTACCGAAACATTTTTTCTTTTGCAATGATACGTTAACGACAAACTCGTATAGGCCATACGCTTTCTTGAATGCAAAGAATGAAAAGAAAAGAAGTCATTTTCGTTATATACTTTTTCAGGAAGATAGCGTGCGAACATGGAATAATCTGACATATCCTCTACAATAATATGTGCGTCATATGTATGTGCAAAATTGATAAGCGCTGCACGATTCTCTGAGGCAAGATTTTCGACTCCGTGGCAATCACCAATTAATATAACACACTGACCGGTTTGTGGATGCTTTAATTGAAAAAAATCGATAAAACGAGCAAGCGTAAATTGAAAAGAAAAAACTACACAGAATATAATTGCAGTAAAAATAGAACGCATGTGATATCCTTGGTGTTAATGACCATACATATATTTTATATTAAAATGTACTTTTAAATGAGCCTTTTGGCAAAAGCATATGGTCGTATTAAAATTTAACCAAATACAGGTATAACTATTGACCTAAAGTGGACTAGCCGCTACAGTACAACAATAGAGGAGTCTTTTCATGTTAAAAAAAAATCTGTTATATATCATTTTCCTAGGTAATATCAGTTGCACTTTTGCACAAACATCACTCAACAATGTTGGTTTCAAAACCCAGCAACTCTATGATTTACAATCTGTTGCTGAAAAAATAAACCGTTTAAAACCGTTAGGAAATTATCGCGTTGCAATTCCGCCATTTGTAACATTAAGATCTATTGATGTTGAACATTTTCTAGCCGGCATTCCTTCGGGGATAGAAGAAAAACGTGGGCGTAAAAAATATAAACTATCGATGCTTGATTATATAAAAAAATTATGGGCAAATGTTGTACTGGAAACTCGTGCATATAAAGAAATTACCCTAAAAGCTCGAGAAGATCTCATCGCCATACGTGCCGCAATTCAAACAGCATTTCAACATGATATTGCAAGCGGCAAAATAGATAGCGCTATTCAATCTTTTTTAGAGCGCAGTCAACGACAAAAAAATAATTTAATCGTCAGAAGCTCCACAAAGCAACCTCTGTTTGGTGCAAAAAGTGTCTATCCTATTGCAGCACGCAATATTAATGCCGGTATCGCACAAGTTCTCATATCATATTTCAATGAAGATACGATTGCCCAAATGATGTCATACAGATTATTAGACAATACATTACATCTTGAAGTTATTTTACAATCAATGATCATGGAGGACACCAATGCAAATGGCCTTGTAGTGTCCGGAGTCAGTTGTTCATATGACAATACAAGCAATATCCCTCACATTGTTTCTATCGAAAGTGCCTTTGGTCATAGCCAAGGAATAAAAGATGCTTCAGTAGCTCTTGATAGATTTTATGTCCATGACGATATGGTGTATCCGGTTATTGCAAAAAAAATAAATCGTTTAATTCCCGATTTTGACATGATGCATGCACGCATGGTCCCAAATACTCATAACCTTCAAGAAAAACCTACTCTTGATGTACAAGCTGCAAAAGAGATTGCACGTGCAGCACAACTACTTGAAGAACTTTATGACAATTCGGTTTGTGTTCATTTTATAAAACGTGATAACACTATTTATTTAGTGAAAATCCAAATCCCTGAACTGGAGCAAGCTGCATTACCCAGCTCATTTGACCAACTGTATACAAAAAAACTAAAAAATGAACATACTGTTGCCATTACACCTGTTTTGCCATTTCATGAACTGATTGTAGTAAAAAAAAGAAAAAAAATAATTCTGGCTCCTCATGCACGTAAGTTTTTAGAACTTCTTGAAAAACGTGAGGATAAAGATGAAATAGTTCTCGGCATACTAAAAGAACGCCCGGCAACATGGTCAAAAGAGGTAGAACTTTTAGCTCTTACAAAAAAACCGATCATTTGGAGCTCTGACTTTGAAACACTGCGCATGTGGATCGATCAAAATAGTTGGCCACTGGTATTTGATATACAACAAAAAATTGCTTTTCCTTTTAAACGCTGTCGCGGCTTTTGTACTTTATTTCAAGCAATTGAAACCGGCATCAAAACTCATCCTGTTGCCGAACAAGTTTCTACATTACCAACATTTTTTCCTGAAATTAATAATGTCGAGCGAGAAGCTTTAAAGCCTGATGAATTTTTTAGCGGTGTACCATTTGAACATTTATTCGATTTACTCAAATTCGGATCATTAGAAACAGCAACGCAAGCATTAAAAACAGCATTATTTCGTTTAAATAATATTATTGTACATGGCCAAATCACAAAAAAAGAATGTGAATTAAATGAGCAACCATTTGAAGATGCACAATTAATTCAAAAACAGCAGCTGTATCAATATATCGAACGAGTTGCATATCAACTCCTCAAACAACTACAACAATGGGATCGTTCAAACAAAAAACCAGCTGATGATCTTGAAAAAATATTCTTAATTAATATGTTGCATGCATTGATTGATCAACAACCTAATGAACAAATAGTACAAAATAGTTCATTTAATGAGGCGAATAAACAATAAAAACTTTATTCATAATGAAAATTGATATTGCTGTAAAAGTTTTTTGCATGCATTGTTCAATCTCAAATAGCGCCAACTGCCAGGGACATGAACAGGAAAAACTTTGCCTCCCAAAACGGTTGCTTTCACTTTAATATCTTTAATTGTTTTCTTGTTAACCTCTAGTGGATTTTTATCCAGAATGGTAAAATCAGCATATTTTCCGATTTCTATACTGCCAAGAACATTATCTTTATGCAACAAATATGCTGCATCTAATGTTACTGCTTTAAGCGCTTCATACACACTGATACATTGATGTTTTCCCAAAACATTTCCTGAAGCCGAAATACGATTAGTCGCAACCCACATAGAAAATAATGGATCAACCGGTGTCACTGATGCATCTGAATGCACGCTAAATCGCACACCATGACGTAATGCCGATTGCAATGGGTTTAAATTTTGAGCACGTGTTAACCCTAAATTTTTAATATGCGTATCACCCCAATAATATATATGGTTAATAAAAAAATTTGATACCACCCCCAATGCTGCCATACGTTCAAGCTGATTTTCAGTAGCCATTTGTGTATGCTCAAAACTATGACGATGATCAAAACGCGGATATATATCTAGAACATATTTAGATGCTTGCAATGCTTGCTCTATCGCTTGACTACCATTCACATGCACCGCCACACGCAACCCTGCCTCATGAAACATAAGCCATTGCTTTTTAAGCTCTTCAATAGAAATATTTTCCATACCATTACATCCGCAGTGATGATAAAATGGCCATTGTAAATGAGCGGTATGACATTGCAACGAACCATCTGTTAGAAACTTAACTGCATCAACTGAAAGCTTAGCTGTATCTTTTTTGCGCAACTCTTGTATATAATCAAGTCCCTTGTTAAGAACTAAACCATTGATAGGAAACAACACTACACGTTGTGGAAAATCCGATTTTGGCACTTCATGTTGGTATGCTTCCAACCCATGAGTCAAAAACGCAAGACCGCACGCAGCATCTACCATTGTAGTAACACCAACGCGGTGCGCTAATCGTGAAGCCGCTCGCGTAATATTACACATATCTTTAATAGTTATTTCTGGCAAATGTGCAAGAGCTAATCTCATAGCTTGTAATTCAAGCAATTCACCCGTAAATTTACCTTCAAACAAACTCACGCCAGGAATTTCTGTATCCGTATCTATACCAATTTCTTCAAGAACTGCGCTATTCACATAAAGTGCATGCATATTTGCATTTTCAACCATAACCTTATAATGTCGTGAAATCGGATCTAACTCATCAACAACTAATGGTTCATGACCATAAAACTCTGATTGATAACCCCAAGCTATAATCCATCCATTTTTATCTCTTTTCTGTTCAACTGCTTTTGCAATGCGCTCAAGAACCTGTTGTTTTGTTTTACAACCTACAATCAAGTTCCCATTTGGATCATGACGATCATAGTAGCCAACGTAGAGATACTGCCACAAGAAACCTGTCACCTGTGGATGCATATGCGCTTCAATAAAGCCTGGAACTATAATATTTTTCTCAAAACGTTGGTCAACTACGTAATCGGTTAATTCTGATATAATTCGTGAAAACATCCCTACATCAAAAATTTTACCATCTTTTACCGCAACCGCATTCGCTTCAGGTTGCGTAGAATTCATAGTTATAATTTTTTTTGCCGGATAAACAACTATTGAATCTGCAAAAACAGAAAAAAACAGACATAAAGCGCACTTTATATATTTTGCATTAAACAACATTATAGAGCCTCTTATTTTGCTAAAATTTTGAACAATTACCTGCCCTTTATCAATTAACACATTACTTTAATCAAAGCCTAGAATAAGATAAAAAGAGATAAAACTTACAAATTAGAGTAATTTCAATCAATCTGATTAAAATTAACTTTACAATTTGAAATAAATCGTGTTATTATATAATATAATAAGGGGAAATATTCTATAAGAGGAACAAATAATATGAAACGACTAATTATACTATCGTTAGCTTTTTTTAGCTGGATCTTTATTGATGCGAGCGATATTCTACAAAAAGTGATTGAAGATAAAGAAAATTCCATCACTCTTATTAATAAAACTAAGAGCCCAATTTTATATGCACCTACATATACAAACAGTACACATGCAAACCGTCAATTAAGTGCAGACAAAGAAGCACAGATAAAACTGACCAACAAACAATATAAAAAAGTTGCCCCTTTCTCAAAAATTTGGATTGGGTCTGGAGATATTTTTTATGCTCTTGATATAAATGATTATATTAAAAGCGCTCTCCATCTCAAAAAAACTCCCAATGTTCAAATCTTGGTAGCAAATCGAGACAACACTCCATGGATAAATTTTTTCATCACAATGGATGGAGCACCTATGCGCTCTGCATGGGAGTATGTTATAACTAAGCCCGAAAATGATCCTCAAGAATATTCTGAAAAGGTAAAGGCTAAAACAGAAGCCCTTATGCATAGACTTTATCCAAAACTATAGAATCAACAAAACCAATCTATTAATAAAAAGGACCTAAAGAGGCTATCTTTAGATCCAAAAGATTTGTTTAATAACAAAACAATGATTAATACTTAATGTTAAAAACCTTAAGCAGTTATTTTTTCTATATCAACACCATTAATCTCTATGCTTCGCTTCCCTTTCCAATGATTATCATCCGGATATCCAATTAACTTAAATGACTGTTTTTTTTCATGCAACTCTTTTAATCGATAAAACATTTCAGGTCGAAAGAAAAACTTAACATTCCGTGTTTGCCCATCTGCTTGCAATTCACATTTAACATGACCACCGCCAAACCCTAACCATTCCGGTTTTTTGGCAACAGTGACATCTTTAAAAAGTAAAGTAGGTTGAAAATTATGGTTTCCAAATGGTTCAAGATGACGATAATCCTCAATCAATGTCGGATTTAATTCTGCTAATGTAGCAACCGCATCGACAACATGGCGACTTATCTTATGTTCTTTTTGAACACTGCGTTCGAAAATTGCAGCCAAACGTGTTTTGAATTCAGGAAGATTTTCCTTTTTTAAACTTAAACCGGCTGCACATACATGTCCACCAAACCCAAGCAACAGATCCTTGCATTGATTAAGCGCTTCAAACATATTAAATCGATTAATCGATCTACCAGAACCTTTACAAATGACTTGTCCGTCAGGTAACGTAATTTCTTGAAACAAGATGGTGGGTTTATACCATTTTTCAACCACTTTTGATGCTACTAATCCATTTACTCCCGGATGAAAAGCTGGATCTGACACGACAATAACCGGATCATTACGCAAACTTATTTCACGCTTATTCACTTTATCTTTAATCGCCTTAAACATTAAACTTTGAATTTTTTTTCGATTTTGATTGAACTGCTTTAAAGTCACACCTATTGTTCCCACCTCTTCATCTAACAAAAAATTCACCCCTAAATTAGCATCACTTAATCTTCCTAAAGCATTCAGCTGTGGCGTAATATTAAATGCAATATCTATTGAACCTAAGCGAGGTTTTTCTAACCCTGCATTTGCACGTAATTTCGCTAGTGCAGGACTTGGTCCATGCTCACTCACTAGATTTAAGCCATGACGTACCCAAAACCGATTTTCATCTTTTAGCTCAACAACATCTGCAATGGTACCCAACATCATCATTTCATATGCTTTTGGTGGCAGCGGTTGATCAATCTGTTCATATAACAACCTCATCAATTTAAAGGCAACGCCAACGCCTGCAAGAGCTTTATTTGGATACTGACAACCAGGTTGATTTGGATTAACAATAGTAAAAGCCTCAGGAACACCTCCATGAGCAAGATGATGATCAGTAATAATTAAATCAATGCCCAACTCTTTTGCCTTCTTTGCCGGTTCAAATGCAGTGATGCCATTATCTACCGTAATGACCACTTTATATCCCGCTTGGGCAGCTTTTTCAATAGTATCACTTTTTAAACCATAACCATCTTTTACTCGATGTGGAATATGCCAATCTATCTGCGCACCCAATGGCTTCAGACAACTTACTAATAATGCACTGGAAGTCATACCATCAACATCGTAATCTCCACAAATCAATATCTGCTCTTTATTGTTTATTGCAACTTTAATACGATCAATAGCCGTTGTGGCATTTAATAATAATGAAGGATGCGGAATTACTTGCTCATATGGAAGTCGCACATATTTTTCAATAAGCTCTTGAGTATTATAACCACGTGTAAGTAATGTTTGCGCAACCGGTGCGCACACATTCCACTTTTGCATAATGGCGGCAAGTCGAGTTGCGTCAGTTACAGGTAATTCCCATTTATGACGCAAACCTTGAATAAGATTCGATGTTGATTGCGCCTGCATCGGAGCAGCTGATGGCGCTTTTTGTTTTTGTGTAAAGTACTTTAATTTTTCAACATCTGCCTGTAATGACGCAACACTGCCTTGTGAAGAAGCTATGCCCAATCGTTGAGATAAACTCATCGAACGAACTGCAGACGATGATGATAGTGCAGAGCGTACTATTGGCGATTGAACAACGGGAGTAACGCAAACAGCTTTTTTCGTTATCTTCTTTTTTCCCCCATACAAGAAAAAAGGCATTAAACTTATTAATATTATTTTTTTATAACATTTCATTGATCTCTCCTACAGAAAACAGATTTATATTTTCTATATTTACATTTTGTATCTCAACATACGTACAGCTATCTTGCCTTCATCATCTTTATACTGGAAACAAAAATGCAATCTTTTTATCAAATAGATACTAAGTGCAAATAATCTACATATTTGACTGTAATTTTATAAAATAATAACTTTAAATAATTCATCATGAACTTTATAAAAACAGCTGGCGTCACTTATAACGTTTTTTATAAATTGCCCTATATCATTTAACCAAAAATATCCTACCGCCTAAAACCGTTGCTTTCACTTTTACTTTTGGAATAGCATCAACATCTATCGCAAGTGGATCTTTATCAAGAATGGCAAAATCAGCCATTTTACCTACTTCAATGGACCCTTTTTTATCATCTTGAAATAATAAATATGCCGCATCTAACGTTACTGCTTTAAGCGCGTCATATACTGAAATACGTTGCTCAGGCCCCAACACTTTGCCGCTCATTGTTTTACGCGTAACTGCAATCCAAACTGTCTTGAGCGGATCAACCGGTGTTACTGAAGCATCTGAATGAAAGCTGAATTTCACTCCATGGCGTAATGCAGATTTTGCAGGATCAATGCGACGAGAGCGCTCATAACCAAGAATATGATCGGTATATAAGTCACCCCAGTAGTACACATGATTAACAAACAGATTTGTTACAATGCCAAACGTTTTCATTCGCATGAGCTGATTCTCGGTTACCATTTGATTATGCTCTAAACGATGCCTATGATCCAAACGTGGCACGGCAGTTAATGCATATTTTATTGCTTGTATGGCATCCTCTGTTGCTTGATTACCATTTGTATGAATCGCGACTTGATAACCGGCTTTATGTATCATAAGAACATCCGGTTTTAGTTCATTCAAGCTCATATTTGCAATACCATTTTTACCATTCAAGTAATATGGCCACTGTAAGTTTGCAGTAAATCCCTGAACTGAACCATCAATTAAAAATTTAACCGGACCACACGCAAGCATCTCATTATTTTGCGCGTGTAATTGCTCAAGATATGAAATGCCACCTTTTTCTTTGACCGCATCGATTTCAGGAAATACCACTACCCGCACAGGAAAATCAGATTTTGCTGTTTCATTTTGATACGCTTTATATGCTGCAGGAATATAACCAAGAGCAGCATCAGCCATAGTAGTTACCCCTACACGATGCGCTAATTGTGCAGCATTACGTGTAATCCGCTCTAATACATTAAGATTTGAATGAGGCAAATAAGGCAATAAGCGCTTCAATGCTTTAATTTCTTTGAGCACACCGGTTAATTTTCCATTTTTTACCTCCACACCGGTAATATTCATTTCAGGCGTTACGCCCATTTTTTTAAGCACGTTACTATTAACGTAATATAAATGCATACTCGCATTTTCTACCATGACATCAAATTGTGCAGAAATTGGATCTAAATCATCAATAGTTAATGGACTGTTATCAAAAAATTCCGGTTGGTATCCCCATGCAAAAACCCATCCATCTTTCACACCATTTTTTTTCTTTCGCTCTACTGCATCTTTTATTTTATCTAATGCTTCTTGTTTTGTTTTTAATCCTTTAATGGGAGTGCCATCCGGAGCATGTCTATCAAAATGCCCAACGTAAACGGCTTGCCATAACAAACCGGTAACCTGTGGATGCATATGAGCTTCAATAAAACCGGGAAGAATAACATCATCTTTAAACCGATCATCAATTTCATATGAATGCCGCTCAAGCCATGGCCTGAGACTTTCAATTGTGCCGACACCAAGTATCTTGCCATCTTTAACAGCCACCGCTTTTGCTTGTGGCATATCATTATTCATCGTGATAATATTTTGTGCAATAAAAACGGTAATATCCGGCTTTTCATTCGATTGAGCATCTAGCAATTTTATAAAAAACATCACAACCAAAAGCACACATCTAACATACATAATCCATTCCTTTTTTTAATATTGACTTGCTTTATAAATAACGTATCTTCATTGCGTATAGCAATCTTATTTATCACGCATCATCAAAAAGGAGAACCTGATGAAAAAAATAATTCCTTATATATTTTGTTTTATAGCATGCATGTCTCAATTACATGCAGCGGATTTGATTGTAGATGAACTAAAAAATCAAGAAGTTTATTTTGTTAATTTTTTATTTTCTGACCTGCTAGGCAATCTCAAGGAAGTTTTAATCCCGCTTGATCATGTCCAAGATGCACTAGAAAATGGCATTACTTTTGACGGTTCATCCGTTGCAGGATGCTCAAATATCAGCAAAAGCGACATGCTTTTAAAACCTGATATAAATACCATACGTATTGTTCCATGGCTACAAGGAATAAATAAAACTGCAATCATGATTTGTGATTTATATCTAAACCAACATGAACCATTTACAGATAGCCCAAGAATTTTACTCAAAAATGTTACACAAGAAATTGCGCAACACGGTTACGCATGCAACATCGGCCCTGAATTAGAGTTCTTTATACTCGATCAAGATAATAAACCTATTGATAATAATAACTATTTTAACGCTGAAACAAATATAAAACGTACATTGCAAAATGGATCATTAATACACATACTCAAGGCAATGGGTATTAATGTTGAAAAACTACATCATGAAGTTTCATCAGGACAACATGAGTTTTCAATTAAATATGGCGATCCGATTGCAATTGCTGATCAAGTAACACTAGCAAAATACTCACTCAAATCTATCTCTCAAGAATATGGTCACAATGTCACCTTTATGCCTAAACCATTTGCCAATCAAAATGGGAGCGCAATGCATATTCACTTTAGCCTTTGGGATCCGATCGCTCAACAAAATGCATTTTATGATGAACAAGATACATATAAATTTTCAAAAGTTGGTAAACAATTTTTGGCAGGCGTATTGCATCACATACCATCAACAACTGCAATTTTTAATCCGACTATAAACTCTTACAAACGATTAGTTCCCGGCTATGAAGCGCCAATTTATGTCTGTTGGGGAACCAAAAATCGATCTGCCCTTATTCGTCTGCCCGAAAGTAATGAGCCTAGCAGTGTGCGTGCTGAACTACGTTGCCCTGATGTAATGTGCAATCCTTATCTTGCATTTGCAGCATTACTCAAGTCAGGACTTGATGGCATAATCCACCAACGCATTGAACCTGCACCTGCAGAAGAAAACCTATACACCTTAACCAAACAACAGTTAACACAACATGAAATTGCATCATTACCTGCAAGCCTACATGAAGCATTACACAACCTGCAAAACAGCTCTTTTATTCAAAAACTTTTTGGCGAGACATTAATGCAATCATTTATTGCTTTAAAAAACAAAGAACTCTATGCATATAATACGCATATTTCTGACTGGGAAAGAAAAACTTATTTATAAACTAAGAAAGCCCCTTAAATGGGGCTTTCTTTTAACTCAATAACGTAAAAAAGAAACTGTCTGCTTGTGAATCTTTTTTTATTTTACCTTCGGCAAGAAACATTCTGCTATCATGCGGACGGACCATTTTTTTTATTGATTCAATATCATTACCATAACAAAACGGCATTGCAGTTTCTTCATCAAAAGCAACGAACTGCTTACCCTGGTTATAAAAAGGTTCAATATAAAATGAACCATCTAATAATAACAGTTCAAAGCCTTCATCTTGCAGTCGCTCATCTATAGCCTGTATATTAATATTTTTTTTGCTCACATCATAGGCAAAACGAATATATCCCTGTTCATACTCAGTGCCGCTCATAATAAAATCTGCATATTGAACGCCATCTAATGCAGTAAATACATCAACTACATCTTGTGCACATAATGCACACTCTATACCTTCAATCTGAGCTTCAAATTGACGCAATACCGCAACATGATTATCATCACTGCTTTTATCAACTATTTTTGAAGATTTAGAATCAACTTTCTTTGCACAGCCTGAAGACAAAAGAAGCATTAATAAACTAACCAATATCTTATTATTTAACATATAAATTTTAAATCCCTCAATTAAAAGTTAAATCAACAATGTGTCATATATGTTAACTCTCTATAAAAAATGATCATATCAAAAAATAGAAAAAATACGACTGAATAAATGTTTTGATTAGCCTAAAATCATTAAGCCCTTTTTTCTACCTTGACAAGATATGTGTGCAATGATAGGATGCTTTTGCAATTAATTGTAGATAAAATAGAAATAAAATGTCCCTAAATGAACAATACTTAATTTGTATTGTTCACCCCCCTAACCCTTCAGCTTTTTTAAAAGTTGAAGGGCTTTTTTTTGCCCAATTTTTTTTCGTAAAATCGATCTAAAAGATAACTGTATAACGTGAGTTCGAAAATACAAAATACCTGAAATAAAGCAATATTACGATCAGGGATATGCACAATAAAAGTATTCCTTTTTGTCATTCCCGGCTTGAACGGGAATCCAGGTCATTTTTACTTTCAAAAAAAAAGAGTAAACAAAACGTACATTCATCTTTAATTATAAGTATTCATCGCCTGGATCCCCGTTCAAGCCCTATGCATTACCCACATCTTTTGTAATGCTTTAAATAATTATTTTAAACAGGTT